>CAJOPK010000073.1 GCA_905236255.1 uncultured Selenomonadaceae bacterium
CTTAAAAGAGTCAGCCCGGATATGTTCGAGGTTGAGAAAACAGAAAAATATATAATAGGAGCCTATGAAAAAAGTCTGTAAATAGGAAGCTCGAGGTTGATTTAACGCCATTCGACTTTCTATTTACAGAAAAAATTTCACAGGCTCAGAATTTTTGGCTGTCTCTTTTGTGAAATATTTTCCGAGTTATAACACATTTGTTATCTCCGGCAAAGTTTTTTGTCACCCCGAACCGGACAACAAAAAATCCGGGAAAATTTTTGTCAATCCCGGAAACAATTTGCAAAATTTTTTTGAATATGCACTTCTACCGAAGTTCAAAAACGGTACGCGGTGCGCCGTTCATTTCGGCTTTGAGTGCGTCAATTTCTTCAACTTCCCTCCGATCCACAATCTGCATGGCAAAACCGGCGTGAACCAAAACATAATCACCGACTTTTGTTTCGGGCAGGAGCATTAAACTTGCCGCCCTTTTTATTCCGGAATGTTCGACGGTTGCCAAATTACCTTCAATTTCCAAGACTTTTGCCGGAAACGCCAAACACATTTTTTACATCATTCCTTTCGTACCTTTACAAGTCTTAAACCGCTTTAAAAGCGGCGGAACAATTGGCGCGGAAGAACTTTTTTCAAACCGGCCTCAACAGCTTGCTTTGTACGTTCCGCAGCCGCTTTAAAAGCGGCGGAACAACCGGCGCGGAAGAACTTTTTTCAAACCGCATCGGCCTCAACGGCTTGCTTTGTACGTTCCGCAATTTTGAAAATCTTAAATTTGGAAGTGGAATCGGTAAGTTCTCCGGCAAGTTCGGAAAGTTTTTTGCTTGCCGCCGCAACTTCATCTATTGAGGCGGATTGTTCTTCCGTTGCGGCACTGACCGACTCGGTTTCCGCTCCGACTTCTTTGCCGGATTGGTTGAGTTCGTCCATTGAATCTACAAGTTTATCGACACGGGCGGATGCCGTCTGTGCATTTGTCAAAATTTCTTCAGCATGACTTGTGAGAGTTGCAACCGCCTCCGTAATATTCTTGAATGACTCGCCGGCTTGAGCGACAACAACTTTTCCGGATTCGACTTCGCCGTTGCCGCGTTCCATCTGTTCAAGAGCATTGTCAATTTCTGCGCGGATTGTTGTAATGAGTTCCGCAATTTGTTGAGCGGCAAGATTTGAGCTTTCGGCAAGTTTCCGGACTTCATCCGCAACAACCGCAAAACCTCTGCCGGCTTCACCGGCACGCGCCGCTTCAATCGCCGCATTCAACGCAAGCAAATTTGTCTGCTCCGCAATACTCGCAATCGTTGCGCTTATGTTTCCGATTTGCGTGGATCTGTCGGCAAGATTTTGAATTACGTTTACGGATTTTACGACACTTTCCGCAACCGCCGACATTTGATTTACGGCACCGCTGACCGCCGCCCGTCCGGAATCGGCAATAGTTTCGACGTGTTTTGCGGCATCAACCGACGAATCGGCTTTTGTTTCAAAATTTTGGAGAAGTTCCGCAAAAGATCGAAGCTCTTCCGTTGCCTGACCGACCGCCGCAACCTGCTTTTTGGAATTGTCGGAAACATTTCCTATTGACTCGGCTACCTGTTGAGTGGCAAGCGCGCTCTGACTTGCATTTTCGTTTAATTGTGCGGCAAAAGTTGCGGCATCTTTTGCATTACGCTGAATGTTTTCGATGAGTTTCCGCAAATTTTCAATCATATCCGAATAAACTTCCGTGAGTTTTCCAAATTCGTCATTTGATTGGGCTTTGGCTTCAACCGTCAAATTTCCGGCGGCAAGTTCTCTTGAAATGTCCGTCAAATAATGAACCGACGACAAAACCGATCTGCTCAACGCAAACGCCATAAAAATCGAAAACAACACGACGATGACAATGCTTACAATCAAAATTATTCGCGTCTGATTATATTTTGCTTCCGACTCGACAACTTCTTCATGGATAAAATCTTTCCGGTTATCCAAAATTTTGTTCAATTTTGCGCCGATATGGGCGTAATCGTCGCTTGATTTTTCCAGAAGTTGGGAAGCCGCCGCCTTATTTCCGGCATTTGCAAAATTTATGACCTGCTCGGAATTTTTCTTGTAACGCTCCCAAGTCGAACGCATATCCGCAAAATCTTCCGCAACCCTTCCGGAAAGACCGGGCTGAACCGAGTCAAAAGTTATGTCAATCTGATCCGCCAATTTTTTTGTCTGTTGAGCGGCGTGTATTCGCGTGGGCAGTGTCATTGCATCGACTACGGCAAATTCCCCCTGCCGGTAATCACTCATCGCCCGGCTTGATTCTGATGCGGAAATTACGCCCTGCAAATGCTCAGTTGCAATTCGGAGCGCGCCGTCGTTAATCGAGGACAAACTGAACGCCGAATAAATCCCGTTGCCGATAAAGGCGAATATCAAGAGAATAAACACCAAAAACAATTTCTGCCTTATGGTGAAAGATTTCACGTCACAAAACCCCCTTTTTTATTTTAACCGTTCAATATTTTTAAAATTTCATTTTCGGCTACGGATCCGATTCTCAAAAATTTCGGCTTGCCGGAAGAAATATCGACTACCGTCGAACTTTTTCCGAATTTACAATCGCCGCCGTCCAAAATCACCGGAATTTTGCCGCCCAGATTTTCAAAGACTTCTGCGGCGTTTTTCGGAGGATTTTTGCCGGAAATGTTTGCACTTGAGGCGGCAACCGGACAACCGGCATTTTTTATCAGTTCGAGAGCCGTCCGATTGTCCGGAAATCTTATCCCGACGGTTTTCAAGCCGCCGGTGACAAAATCCGGGACAATATTTTTTTTCGGCAAAATCACGGTCAAAGGTCCGGGACAAAATGCCTTAAAAAGTTTTTTCGCCGCCGAATCAATTTCCGCAACCTTCTCAATCATTTCAAAACTTGCAACGTGCAAACTCAATGCTTTTTCCGGCGGGCGTTCCTTGACTTCAAAAATTTTCCGGCAAGCCGTTTCATTCAATCCGTCCGCACCGATTCCGTAAACCGTTTCGGTGGGGAAGGCGACAAGTCCGCCGTTGCGAATGATTTTTCCGGTCGTTTCGATATTTTCCGGAGAAGGCTTTAAAATTTTTGTTTCAACCATTTTAATCATTGACATTTTTTAGCCGCAACAACTCTGTCGATATTTGCAAGGTCTTTCCAAAATTCGACTTCACCGAGCCGCCCGTCCTCTTCAACCAACTTTTTGACCGCGTCCGCCTGATTTATTCCCACTTCGACCGCCAAAGTTCCGCCATCCTTCAAAAAGTCCGGCGCGTCGGTAATTATTCTGCGGTAAAAATCAAGACCGTCCGCGCCGCCGTCAAGGGCAAGTTTCGGTTCGTTTTTGACTTCCGGCTGCAGATTTTCAAATTCTCCGGAAGGAATGTAAGGCGGATTTGAAACAATCACGTTGAAAGTCTTGCCTTCAAGCGGTGCAAAAAGATCTCCGGCATGGAAATTTATTCTGTCCGTCAGTCCGAATTTTTTTGCGTTGAATTTTGCGATGGCGATCGCGTCGTTTGAAATATCCACCGCTTCCGCCGAAATATTGTCGATAAATTTCAAAATGGAAATACAAATTGCGCCGCTGCCGGTTCCGAGATCGGCAAGGGTCATTTCTTCCCCGAATTCAAGCAAAAGTCTTTCGATTATTCCCTGTGCCAAAATTTCCGTGTCCGGGCGCGGAATCAAAATTTCCGGCGTTACGGCAAATTTCATTCCCATAAATTCTTTATAACCCGTCAGATATGCGACCGGGATTCGTTCAAGTCTTTTTTCGACAAGTGCGTCGTAACGGTCAATTTTTTCCGGTGTCAAATCCTCGTTTGAATGTACGTAAAGAGAAAGTCTGCGGCAGTTCAAAATATGTGCAAGCAATACTTCCGCATCAAGTCTGGGTGTATCGATACCCGCCGATTTAAATTTTTCGGTTGTCTCGTTAAGTTTTTCGGCTATGGAGTTTCCGCTCATCAAAAAAATCCCCCTTCTCAAAAGTTTTCTGTATATTCTCAAAAAATCCGAATATTCCTGCCTGCCGGGTGTACCGGAAATTTTTTTGCGGCAGGAAATTTACACGACGGGCAGAATTGTTTCGGCGAAAACTTCAGATAAGAATACTTTGGCACTTGAGATAAAGGAGAGAAATTTTTTTATGAAGATCAAGGAAAGCACTTTACAAAAAGTAAACGACCTTGTAAGACGTTATCCGGCTTTGGAAGTCTGCAGAACGGATCTTTGCAGAACTTTGGAGGCGATTTCGGAAAGTTATCGCGCCGGACGTAAATTGATAACCTGCGGCAACGGCGGCAGTGCGGCGGATGCTCTTCACATTGTCGGCGAATTGATGAAAGGTTTTTTGTTGCCGCGCGAAATTGAAAAATATGACAAGGATTTTGTCGAACGGGCGGAAGTACTTTTTCCAAACGACGTAAATTATTTCAAGACGAATTTGCAAAGTGCGTTGCCGGCAATTTCTCTGGTCAGTGAAATTTCTTTGACGACGGCTTTTGCAAATGACCGGGCGGCGAATTTGTCTTTTGCACAACAGCTTTTCGGACACGGCAGATCGGGAGATGTCTTTCTTGCGATTTCCACTTCCGGCAATTCCGACAATATTCTCTTTGCCGTCGAAGTCGCAAAAATTATGGGAATAACCGTAATCGCTTTGACCGGCAGACGCGGAGGAAGACTGAAACATTTATCGGATATTTCAATCTGCGTACCCGCAGACGAATCATATTCCATACAGGAATTTCATTTGCCGATTTACCACATGCTCTGCCTTGCACTGGAAAATGAATTTTTCGGAGA
>CAJOPK010000074.1 GCA_905236255.1 uncultured Selenomonadaceae bacterium
ATGCAGGGAGCAATGGCAAATATGATTTCGGCAACTTCCGGAATGTTGCAACAATCGACGAACATTAAAGACACGGTGACGGTTGAGCCGGGCTACGAATTTAACATCTATGTCGCCGAAACGATTTCTTTACGGGTGAAATAAGTTATGGACGAGGAAAAAATTTACCGGCAAAAAGTTTTTAAAATCGGTACAACGTCAATCGGATTGTGTTTACTTATCGCTTGTTGGTATGCAACACAAAGCGTTGCGGCTGAATGTGAATATCACCAGATTTTGGGGAAAAATCTTTTCGGAATTTATCCCCCGTACAATTTTTTCGTTTGGCAAAACAATGAAGTTATTGCAAAAGGTATTCCGGATATATTAAGAAGATACGCATTTTACCCTTATGTCGGGTTTATAGTCGGCGTACTTTTTACTTGGCTGTGTGCAAAAAATTTGAAAAAAGAAACTTCGCACGGCTCTGCGGAATTTGCATCGGCAAAGGAAATTGATGAAGCCGGTTTGGGCATATACGAAAAGAATCACAAAGTCAAAAATTCCGGTGTGGTTGTCGGAGTAAATCCTTACACAAACAAGCTGATGTTACATAACGGAGTGGAACACATTTTTCTTGTTGCACCGACGCGGAGCGGCAAAGGCGTGAATACGATTATTCCGACGGGCTTGGTCTGGCAAAATTCTATTTTTTTCTTTGATGTCAAAGGTGAACTTTGGCAAGCGACGGCGGGTTACAGGCAAAAAGTTCTCGGACAAAAAGTAATGAAATTTGCACCGCTTGAAAGTGACGGGAGTTCTGCCCGGTGGAATCCGCTTGCCGAAATAAATTTTCAAACTCCGGAAGAATTGAGCGATGTTGCGACAATAGTAAACATTATGGTAAGACCGGACGGGGAAGGCGGCGGCGGCAGTAAAGACCCGTTTTGGGAAAATTCGGCGACGGCTTTGTTAAACGGTGTTATCATGCACTTGATGTACAAACATCACAAGGAAGGATTACGCTTGCCGTGTCCTTCGGATATAATGTCATTTCTTTCAACGCCTGATATGACTTTGGACGAACTTTTCACTTCGATGAAGAATTATCCGCATATTTCGCCGGAAGAATTTTTGGAACTTGACGGCAGAAAAAATCCGTTAAAGGAAATTTACGGCGAATACATTTTGAATTTAAAGCCGTTTTCCGATGCTTTCGGGAAAACGATGAAAAATTTGGAGGAAATTCGACAATATATTTTGAGTTTAATGAAAACCCGGAACAAATTCGCCAGTGATGTTGTAAATTGGTCTGCCGAGCCGGTTAAAATCGGGAAAAGCCGGTCGCAAGATGGTGAAGACAACAAAAAGGAACGACTTGCCAAAAGTGTCGGAGAAAAAATGGACGAAAAGAAAATTTCGGAAAAAAAAAACGAAGAAAAAGGAATATTCTTCCCGTTTCATTTGCTTTTGACACACCCGAAAGTTGCCGAATGTGCCGCAAATATGCTGAACGGTGCGGAACAAACAAGGGCTTCGATAATGCAGACCGCTCAAACCGCGATGGCTCTGTACCAAAATCCGATAATACAAAAAAATACGGAAGTATCGGATTTTTGCATAAACGATTTACTTTCACCGAATGATACCGTCAGTCTTTACCTTTGCATGAAAAGCAACGAAGTTCAAACGGTCAAGCCGTTATCCCGACTGCTGATAAACACAATTTTGCAAAAGCTGATTCGCGAAATCAAGTTTGACAGTTCCGGCGGAGCAAAAATGAAACAGCGTCTTTTACTCATGCTTGACGAATTTCCGCAACTCGGTAATTTGAAATCAATCGAACTCGCGCTTGCCGTTTGTGCCGGTTACGGAATAAAAATTTGCATAGTTGCACAGGACGTTAATCAGCTTAACAAAGAGTACACGAAAGATAATTCAATCGGGTCAAATTGTCATATTCACATTTACTTTACTCCAAATCTTGATTCCGGCGGAGCGACCGCCGATTCGATTTCAAAGAGTTTGGGGAAGAAAACAATAACGACGGTAAGCCATTCGGACGGCGGTGGTTTGGGAAAAGGCTCGAACACGGAAAATTTTACCGGGCGCGAACTTATGACAGCAGATGAAGTAAGTCACATGAGTTCGGAAAGGGAATTGGTTTTTGTTGCCGGTCATCGTCCGATTTTCGGGAAAAAACTCCGCTATTACGAACAGGAAATTTTTATAAATCGCCTTCATGAATATCAATGCATTTATATGAAGGAACACGGTTATCAAAAATTTTGCAAACGCTATCCCGACGGTAAAGTAAAAAATTGCGGCGGCGGTAAAGTGTGCGATGAATGTATTAAAAACAATTCGCTCTCAATGAAATGTCCCGAATATCCGCTTTTCAGTGACAGTGTGACCAAAGTCGTATCCTACGAAACTCTGTTTAAAGTTCACGCGGCAGACTCGGCAGACCTTGTAAAAAGGACTGAAATAATTGCCCATGAAAAGCAACGAAAAGAAGTTTCACTCGAACAAGTAACCGACTCCGGGAGTGAGAAAAATGAATAAAACTTTTGAAATCACAATGGTGACACTTGTGACCTGTATGGACGAAATATTGCCGTTTTTACTTGATGACAATGTTTTTGAAGTCTATGTGAACTCTGACGGGAAAATTTGGATTGACAGTTTTCAAGGTCGCAAATTCACCGGAAAAACTATGTCGGCGGCGCAAGTCAAACAAATAATTTTGAATGTTGCGGCGTTGACCAATCAAATTGTGACCGATGAAAAACCTGCCATTGACGCGGATATTCCGGCAAATGATTTTTTTGACAAATGCAGATTTGAGGGGAATTTGCCGGCAATAGTTCCGGCACCGACTTTGAATATCCGCAAACACCCGAAAAAAATTTTCACTCTCGACGATTATCGCGAACAGGAAACTTTAACGGAAATTCAGCAATCGGTTATCTTGCAAGCAATTTATGACAAGAAAAATATTATTGCCGCCGGCGGTACGAAAAGCGGAAAAACGACTTTGTTAAATGCTCTGCTTGCCGAAATTTCAAAGTTGAATGACCGTGTAATAATGATTGAGGACACTCCGGAATTACAATGTTCCGCTCCGGATTGTGTTTCAATGAGAACAACGGCTACTTTTTCAATGTCGGATTGTTTGAGGGCGGTTTTGCGAATGACACCGGACAGAATTGTTGTCGGTGAAGTTCGCGGCGGTGAAGCATTGGCACTCTTGGACGCATGGTCAACCGGACACGGCGGCGGTTGTTCTACCGTTCATTCAAATTCGGCGACCGATACACTTTTGAGATTGGAAAATATGACTGCACGGGTTTCTCAAAATCCTCAACAAACAACAATCGGGCAAGCCGTTAATTTGATAATTTATTTGAAGTATGCCGGAAATCGCAGAATCGTCGAAGATGTCATCGAAGTCAACGGCTACGACACGGCAAGGAAAAATTATAATCTGAAAAAAATTGCGTAGGAGTGACGAAAATTGAAAAAAATTTGTGTGTGTTGCGGAAAAGAATTTGTGACGGATTTTCCGAATCGAAAAACTTGTTCGCCCGAATGTACGAAAGCAATTTTGGAAAATTTGCCGCCGTACAAATCGAAAAATTTCAAAATTTCGCCGGGTAGAAAGAAAAGAAGTGAGAAGTGAAATGTCCCGCTACAATGATATTGACTTGAAAAATTGGAAAAATTACGGCGATATTGAAACAAATTCTCTGTGGCTTATCGACAAAAGAGATAA
>CAJOPK010000075.1 GCA_905236255.1 uncultured Selenomonadaceae bacterium
AGTTAGTTAAAATTTTTTATTCATTTTGAGTTTAACATCAAATCGCTATGCCGGTTACGAAAATTCCCGTTTTATGAAACGCCCGTGCGTAATGACTTCAAATTTCTTGTCAATTAAAGTCAAGCGTGATAAAATGCACCCGGAGAATTTTTTGTCCGGACGAAAGGAGTTTTTGTCTTGTTTGGAATGTCTACGAGTGTCGGAATTGATCTCGGCACCGCAAATATTTTGATTTTTGTGAAAGGAAAGGGAATTGTTCTGCGGGAACCGTCGGTTGTTGCCGTGGACAGGGATACAAATACTTTGCTTGCAATAGGTGAAGAGGCGCGCCAAATGATCGGACGCACGCCCGGAAATATCGTTGCAATTCGTCCCCTGCGCGACGGCGTTATTGCGGATTACGACATGACCGAATCAATGGTTCGCTATTTCCTTGAAAAGGTTATAGGTAAGTCTTTTCTCTTCAGACCGCGTGTGATGATCTGCGTTCCGACCGGAGTAACCGATGTTGAAAAAAGAGCGGTTCAGGAGGCGGCGGAACAGGCCGGTGCAAAAAAAACCGAATTGATTGAAGAACCGCTTGCGGCGGCTTTGGGCGCGGGATTGGATATTTCCGAGCCGGTCGGTTCAATGGTTATCGACATAGGCGGCGGTACCTGCGACATTGCGGTAATTTCTTTGGGCGGAATTGTTCACGGCGACAGCTTGCGCGTTGCCGGCGACAGATTCGACAAGGATATTGAAGATTTTATAAAGCGCGAATATAACCTGATGATCGGCGAACGTACCTCCGAAAATATCAAAACGACCGTCGGAGCGGCTTTTGCAGGCGCAAGGCATGAGAGCATGGACGTTCGCGGACGCGATATTTTGAGCGGCTTGCCGAAAAACATAAAAATAAGTACGGCGGAAATTGCCGCCGCTCTTCATGATTCCGTTGACAGAATTGTTACCTGCGTCAAAAAAGTTTTGGAAGAAACCCCGCCGGAACTTGCCGCCGACATAATGGATCGCGGAATTGTTTTGACCGGCGGCGGCTCAATGCTTTACGGACTTGACGAACTCATTCGCCGCGAAACCGACATTCCCACCTATCTTGCGGAAGATCCCTTGAGTTGTGTGGCAAACGGCACGGGTAAGGCTTTGGAGGACGAACATTTCGGAGAATAAAAATTTTTGAAAGGAGGCGCGGCGATTGCTTGAAATTTTTAAATCGAGAGAATCCGGACATCTTGACAAGCTCACATTAAAAACTTTGGAAAAAGGTGCTTGGATAAACATAGTCGATCCCACGCCTTACGAATTGAAAGAGGTCAGCAGTTTGACCGATGTCGAGCCGGATTTTTTGCGTTCGGCTTTGGACGATGAAGAGCGTTCTCACATAGACGTTGAAGACGAATCGGTCATGATTTTGATAAACGTGCCGATAGTTTACGAGGAGGAAAGTTACGACACTTTGCCGCTTTCGATAATCCTGACGAAACAGTACATTATTACCGTCTGTCTTGAGGAAACTCCGGTTATCGCAAATTTTAACGAACGAACCGCACGACTCTTTCACACCTACAAAAAAACTCAATTTCTCTTTGAAATCCTCTATCGAACGGCAACTTTTTATTTGAGATATATACGTCAGATAAACAAAATTTCCGACGAAATAGAAGATCAGCTGCGCGAGTCCATGAGAAACAGCGATATTTTGAGATTGATGGAATTGCAGAAAGGCTTGACTTACTTCAACGCCTCACTCCGGTCAAATGATGCGGTCTTGGAAAAACTTTTAAGACTTCGCACAAGCCGAACGGCGGAAGGAATTTTGGAAATTTACGAAGAGGACGAAGACCTTTTGGAGGACGTAATAATCGAAACAAAACAAGCGCGGGAAATGGTCGAAATGTACAGTCAAATTTTGGCGCGAATGGCGGATACGTTTTCGTCGATAATTTCAAACAATCAGAATATGATCATGAAATTTTTGGCGGCGATGACGGTTTTGATAGCGGTACCGACGGTTATTGCGGGATTTTTCGGAATGAATGTCCCGGTTCCGTTGAGTGAGGACGATTACGGATTTGTGGCGGTGATTTTGTTTGCGTTTTTGTGTTCCGGAATTGCGGCGTATTTCTTTTGGAAAAAGCGAATGTTTTAGGCACGGTTTGAAAGCGGCGGTATTATGACAACGGCAATGATTTTAATTTTAAGTTACTTTTTGGGGGCAATTCCCAACGGCTTGATTTTCGGAAAACTTATCTGGAAAAAGGATTTGCGAAAATTCGGCAGCGGCAATATCGGCGCAACCAATGCCTGGCGAACAATCGGAAAATCGGCCGGACTTTTGATATTTGCGCTGGATTTTTTGAAAGGCGCGCTTGCGGTGGTTTTGGCACAACATTTTATCGGAACTTCCGCAGCGATGATTCTTGCCGGACTTTGTGCAATAATCGGTCACACTTTTACCATATTTTTGAAATTTCACGGCGGCAAGGGCGTTGCGACGGGCTTGGGTGTGATTGCGATGCTTATGCCGAAAGTTACCGTAATTGTATTTTCGGTTTGGCTTGTCATTGTCTGTATCACCCGTTATGTTTCTCTCGGATCCGTTGTTGCCGCCGCACTTGTCCCGATACTTGCATTTGTTTTTAACGATCCGAAAGAATTTGTCCTGCTCGGAATCGTTGCGGCGATCTTTATAATCTTTCGCCACAAGCAAAATATTTTGAGATTGATGAACGGAACTGAAAATAAAGTCTAAAGAGGTCTTGCGAATATGAAGAATTCAAAAATTTCACCTTTGGAAAAGGCAAAAACTTTTCAAGAGCGTTTCAATATCGACAATGCGGATTTTTACGGAAAATTTTTTATCGTTGACATGAATTTTGATCGTTACTTGAAAAATAAGCTCATCAGAAACGGCTGTGTCACGCTTGCCGATCTTCTCAAGCACTCCGAAAATTCACTTGAAAATATTAAAAGTATCGGCAAAGCTTCCCGTATAGGCATTATGCCGTTTTTGGAAAATTTTTTTGAGAAGAACAAACAAACACCCGTAAAGAAAAGAATACGAATTTTAAGAGAAGATGCACAACTTATCGACAATTCTTTGATTCAAGCCGCCCGCAGGAAAAATTCTTACATTGAGGTAATTATCGAAGCATTTGGGGATTTTTCCCAATCGCTTGCTTTTCGGGAAGAAAATTTGAGAGACCTTCGCAAAAAGATTCAAGATGCGCCGGATTATGTCAAGAGTAAAAAAATTCTCCCCTTCTTCCGTGCTTACAATCTTATGAACGGGAAATCATGCGACGAAAAAATTGCCGACTTGTTGAAAGATATTGTCGTTTCGGATTTTCCGGATTATTTGGGACGGAATCCCAATCTTTTCATGAAAATTATAAATTTTGTCGTTTGGCTCGAATTTGATCCGAAGGTTGCACTGGAAGATTTGATTGTCAAGTCTTTTGCGGAAATAACCAATGTTGAAAGAGCCGTCAATATTGTTTTGTCTCGCATGAACGGCGGGATTTTGGATAGGATTTCCAAAAATTTTGGAGTGACTCGGGAACGGACAAGACAGATTGAGGCAAACGTAACCGGCAAATTTGTAAATGCCTGTATGTTTAAGCGACTCAAATTTTTCTTTATTCTTTACGCAATAAACGGCGGCAAGCCCGTAATGAACATGAACGAAATTAAAGATTTTCCGTACGAAGAGTATCTGCCTTTTTTGAAAAAAATGATGGTCTCCATCCCCTTTGATGAGGAGATTCTCAAATATGATCCGCAATTTGAGAAATTGAGATTTTTGGTACCGGGTTACGCCGAAATAACTTCAAAAGAGATAACGGACTTTTTCCCGGAAACCGTCTTTGAAGAGGATTTTTACAATCTTATAGATGATTTTGCGCAGAAGAAAAATTGCCTTCCGGATTTTGTAAAGGCGAAGCTTGACGAAATTTACAAGCGCAGCGGAAAATGTTTCCACCGCATAAAATTGACGCTCAATTTTAAATGCGATCACGTTTTGAAACATTATTTCAAGACCGGCTATAAGATTGACAATAAAGCTCATTACAACGAATTTATCCGGCATATGCGGGAAGTCTTTAACAAAGATGAATTTATGACACACCGGGCGGTTGATGCCAAGATTATGACTTTCGGAGTCCTTTGGGATCGCGGCAAATATATTCACAAAGATTTTGTCAACGTCCCGAAAAAAATTGTTGAGCGCATCAATGATTTTATTGATGCAAGCGACCGTACGGCTTTGACTTACAAAGAAATTTATGAAGAGATGAAAGACGAACTTAAAGGCACGCAAATTACCGACGGTTACAAATTGCAGGGCGTTCTGAAATTTTACGGTTGCCGCAACAACTTGGCTCGCGATTATGTGACGAAAGATTTAAACAAAAATTTGGCGACGGAATTTGATAAATTTATGCGCGAAAAGGGAGAGGCCTCCGCAAAAGAAATAAAAGAGGTTTTTACTTCATTCAACAATTCAAATATTGCACTTCTGATGCCCCGTTGTCCGGAAGTGATTTTGATCGGAGATTCAAATTTCATTCACTCTTCAACATTGGATCTTCCGCCGAAATTTTTTGACGGGGCGCGGAAACTTTTGTCGGAAATATGCGCGGAAGGGTTGCCTGTCAATATGCGCTATATTTTCAAATGTTTCTCGGAGAAATTCCCCAAATTTTTGGAACACAATAAAATTTCTCACAGCGAAATGCTTTTCGGCATTTTGCGTTATATGTTCAAAAATGAATTTAATTTTTCGCGTCCTTACGTTTCAAACGAATCAAATGCCGACCTGACAAATAAGGGGGCCATATTGAAATATTTCGCCGACAAAGAAGAAATTAAAATTTCGGTTTTGAAAGAAATGTGTAACGATTACGGAATAAATTATGTTTCGGTTGCGGTGATTGTCGGCAGACTCATGCCGGAATTTGTCCGTGCCGGAGAAGATCGGCTTATTCGTCCGGAAAAATTCGGCATTGACGATAAAGTTGTCAGTCGCGTTGCGGAGGAAGTAAAAAAAGCCGTAAGTCTTAACGACGGTTGGAAGGCGGCAAGGGCTTTTGATCGCTACGAAAAACTTCCCAAAATCGGAACGGAATGGACCGATATTTTGTTGACTTCGCTTGTAAAATTTTCCGGTATGGACATGAAAATTTTGAGTTCGTTTACGACGGCGACGGATTTTTCTTCCGCAATATTTGTCGATGAAAGATTTAATGATGACGATTTTCGGACTTTCGTTTTAAAAGTTTTGAAGGCTCAACATAAAAAGAGTCCTTTCCGGTCTGAAGTTGGAGTCTTTAATTGGCTGAAAAATGAAGGATTGTGCAACAAAAAAATTCCGGATTTTCTCATTTCGGAAAATCATTTGACTTACAATAAATCCGGAAATTTCACCGTCCGATAAGTATTCAATCAGATTGTGTCAAGGAATCTTCCGGTTTTAACCGGGAGAGGAATTGACACAAAAAATACCTGTGTTAAAATCGACACACTTCATAAGGCTGTGCAAAGGCACTATGCAAGAACCAAGCAAGGTCTTTGTGAAAAACGCCGGAAGTTTTGTGAGTCACTCGTCGAGTGCAGTCCGTTTGACAACTTGCGGACTATAACGGCTTTGGTAATTAGCCGACCTCTGTCGAAGTTTGGCAACATTCTTTGGTAAGTCAGCCGTATCTAAGCAATTTGGGGTTTCACTCCCCAAGCTCGCGACTTTAAGTCGCGGGTAGTTGACACGGCGAATATCCCTGCATAGCGACAGGCGGAGCCGCTGAAACAAAATGGATCGGCGAAGTCAACAAAATGAATTTGCCCGTCAAGCCGATGTTTGTAATTTTGTTTGATTCCGACGACGCAGGGAGAAAAAACACGATAAAGTTGACGGAAGAATTAAGCCGGGCAGGATACAAGGCAATTTCTTTTTTCCTTTCGGAAGGGAACCGGAAGGTTGACGCGAACGATCTTTTGATTGAAAATTCGGATTTACTGAAAAGCAGACTTGCCGAAATCTATTCGGCGACGAAAGTCGAATTTGATAATATTCCCGACTTTGAAGAAGTTATCGACAGCGAGCCTGTCATTGATATTCCGGGAACAAGAATTAGTGATTTTCTCAACAATGAATTTGTCGAAA
>CAJOPK010000076.1 GCA_905236255.1 uncultured Selenomonadaceae bacterium
AATTTGATCGCTCTCAAAAATGTCTATAACAAAAATTTTGAAATTTATGCGACAACCGATGCTCAAAAAGCCGAAATGCTCAAAACTGCCGAAGAAATAAATTCGCCGGATACTTTCACAAATTTCACAAGTCTTGACAAGGACGGTACAAATCCTTCGGCAGTCTGGAGAATTTACGGCGGCAATACAACCCCTTATCTCACGACTTTCATGAAAAACGTAACAATAAATACTCCGGTTAAATCTTCCACTTATGATGCAAAGACAAAAACCTATACACTTGCAGATTTACCTGAAACCGACGACAACGGCGACGCACTTGACACAAGCCTTTTCACTTTTGAAGATATTTCCCGCAAAAATGCCGGGTATATCGAAACTCCTCTTTATTCCGGACAATTGGGTTACAATTTCCAATTTTCCGGCACCGATTCCGATTCTTACACCCGCACGGATAACAACGTCGGAATTTATATCGCCAAAAAAGCGGTAAGCATTAAAGTTGCCGGCGGAACTTATGAAGAGGGAACGGAGCCGACGATTGACACAATCACTTGGAAGGACGGCGACGGAGATCATTATTCGATTGACGGAATTATTCAAGGCGACGACGTTGACCTTTCCGAAATTATTTCAAATATTACCCTTACAAAAAATCCCGACGGCACTTATACCGCAACCGTCAATAAAGAAAACGTGGATTTGGAAAATTACGATCTTTCCGACGTTATTCCGTCAATTATAAACAGTCTGCGCGATGTAAATATTTTAATCGACGTAAGCGACGGAACAAGTGACGAAAACGGCAACAATGTAAGCCCGGACGGCGGCAAAGTTACCGTTACCGCAAAAAAAGGCGATACAGTTTTGACGGACGATACTTTTGTTGCCGATGAACTTGAAATTTCTTCCGTCAACTACACGAAACAACCCGACGGCACTTACAAGGCAACCGTCACCGTCAAAACAAAAACCGGCTCCGAATACGATTTTGTGGAAAATAAGGACGGCACTTTTACCGCTCAACTTGTAAATGATGCCGGCAATATCAAAAAATATACGATTGCGGTGGATCCCGGATTGATTAACACGATTACAAATTTGGATTTGGCGGTAAAAGTCAGCGACGGTACAAAAAATGAGAATACCGGAAAAATTACCGGCGCAACCGTTTCCGTCACAAAAACTTCCGACAATTCGTCAACTTCCCTGCCTTCCGATTTGCAGGTTACGGTAAATTATGAACAACAGCCCGACGGGACTTATAAAGCAACTCCGGTACTTACCGACGAATCAACCGGAAACGTCTATAATCTTTATCAAAATACCGACGGAACTTACACCGCAAAATATACGACTCCCGCCGGAAACGTAACCAATTATACAATTTCCATCGATCCCGGAATTTTGAAAACGGTTACGGCAGTCGGAATTACAATTTCGGTCGAAAACGGTCAAAGAAATTCGGACGGCACCATAACTTACGGCAATTATGAAGTTTCCACGGATATTGAAGGAGATACTTTTGCCGAAAATTATTTGACGATTTCCGATGTAAAATCAAACAATCAAGGTCAAACTTTCGTTACGATTGCCGGCAAAGATATTGAAGTTTCCGGAAATTGGACAAGCGGATTTACGGCGACTTTGACCGATTCGGCGGGTAATGTCAGAAATTATTCGATAAAAGTTATTCCCGGTGCCGTCAACCCTTACAACGTAAGTGATGTTGTTACGATCAAAGCCGGCGACGGTACGGAAAATTCCGACGGAACAATCACTTACACCGGAGCAACAACGGAAGGCAACGTCGATTTTACCAAAACTTTGACGGTTACAACGGTAGCGGACGGCAACGGCGGTACGACCGTTGTAATTGTAAGGGACGGGCAGGAACTCACTCCGAATGAGGACGGGACTTACACGGTCGTCGTAAATACAACCACCGGCGACACGATAACTTACACGATAAATATTGATCCGGGAGATATTACGCCTTATGTTGCTCCGGAAGTCGATCCCACACCTGAACCGACACCTTCACCGGATCCGGTAATTGACGAGCCGGAAATTACGAAAACCACAATCGACATTGTAATCGGATTGAGCGGCGGTACCGTTGATTCGGAAGGCAATCGCAGCGGCGACAGCAAAATTACAATTTCCGGAGATATTTACGATGCTTTCGGCGGCGGGACTTTTGAAATTTCGGATATAATTTACACCACAAATTCCGACGGATCGGTCACGGCAAATATCGTCGTAACAACTCCGGACGGCGCGTCTTATACTTTGACTCCGACTTCAAACGGCTACAAAACCACAATCACAAACGATGCCGGCGACGAATATATTTACAATATCACGGTCAATCCCGGACTTTTCGATTATGTTGCGTCGATAACCGATTATAACGTAAAAATTTCCGTACCGGACGGAACTACCGACGGCAACGGTAATTTCACATTGAACGGCGACGGAACTTACACAATAACCGGACTTGATGAAAATTCACCGATCGGCAACAACCTCAAAATTTCCGATATTGTCTATATTCCGAACGGCGACGGCACTTACACCGCAACCGTCACAATTCAAACCGGCAAAGGTTATACCTTGACGGATAACGGCAACGGAAAATACACGGCAACAATAATCGATTCGCTCGGAAATATTT
Organism: uncultured Selenomonadaceae bacterium; assembly: GCA_905236255.1. Classification (GTDB taxonomy): domain Bacteria; phylum Bacillota; class Negativicutes; order Selenomonadales; family Selenomonadaceae; genus Quinella. The sequence continues at coordinate 2,678 of CAJOPK010000076.1, forward strand.
CAAACTATGTAATTACGATTGATCCGGGCTTGATAAATTCGCTTATCAACAATACCGAAACCGAAAACGTAATAAATAACGACGCGACAAACACGATAGACAACACGACCACAAACATTATCGACAACGTGACCAATATTACCGACAACATTACGACCGATAATATTTCGCAGACAATCAACGTCGATTTGAATGTTGACAATATTGCGCCTTCCACCCCGGCCTCAAGCGGAAATACAAGCACTTCAAGCAACAATTCAAGTTCCGATTCAAATTCAAATGATGATGATTATACGCGGGGAAATTCGGACGATGAAAATGTCAAATTCCAGAAAGGCGAATATATAGACCTTGACAGCGGACAGCATAATCTTGCTTCCGATGAAGAAGCCGATGCCGGATACACGGAAGAAAATATTTTCGCGAATGAGCAGCAGAGTTTTGATACACGCGGCGAATTGGACGACGGCGTTGAACTCAGCGGCGTTGATGAAGGCGAAACTCCGGGCGAAAGTTCCGGCGGTTTTGAATCTGCGGAATTGACGACCGATACCGGCGATACTTCCGGCGGTGAAAGTTCTTCGACTTCGGAAAATACTTCTTCGGGAAACGAAACAACTTCCGAAAGTGAAAATTCTTCGACAGGTGAAGAAACTTCCGGCAGTGACGGGGAAACTTCAACCGATGAAAATTCGGAAGATGAAGAATTTGACAACGGTGAAGAAACTCCGGGCAATTTTAGCGGAAGAAACGGACGCGGCGGTAAAAATCCCCCTCCCGGACAGATGAAAAGAGGGGACAAACCCGTTCCTCCGGGACAAATGAATCGCGGAATGAATCCTCCGGGCAGAGGCAGATAAAAAAATAAATCAAAAAAAACAAAGCCCCTCAATGACTCAAAATATTGAGCGCATGGGGGCTTTTTTGACAGCTGTTTGAGAATAAGGGGGGAGTGCGGAAAAATTTCTGTAAATAGAACCTTTCGCGAAAAAAGAATTACCGGACTAAACAGGCAAACGCCCTTCGAAC
>CAJOPK010000077.1 GCA_905236255.1 uncultured Selenomonadaceae bacterium
CACACCGTCGGTCTGTCGTTTCTGTGTTAAACGGCACAAACACCTTTTTGATTATATTAAATAAATAATCAAATTGCAATATTTTTAGCATTTTTAGTGACTATACGGTCGTTTCATAAATTTTACGGCCAATTATCTCTGCCGGTCGTTTCCAAAAGTTTGAAATTAAATTTCAGATCGGCGGTTAAGTTTTGAGTTTGTGAAACTGCCTGTTGTTTTCGCCGGCTTTCAGTTCAATAAGCGCATATTGCTTGCCTGCTCACGCAAACGGGCTATTCTGTCCTCGGTTGCCGGGTGAGTCGAAAACAATCCCGTTAAGAATTTTTTCGAGTTCTCCAGCGGATTTACTATAAACATATGCGCGGTTGCCGTGCCGGCTTGGGGCATGGGAGTATAATTCCGGGCATAATATTCAATCTTTTCCAGCGCGCTTGCCAAATACATGGGATTGCCGCAAATTTCGCCGCCGCTTTTGTCGGCATCATATTCGCGGGAACGGGAAATTGCCATTTGAATAAGCATTGCCGCAAAAGGTGCGACTATTGCGGTGACGATAAATCCCAAAGCTCCGCCGCGCTCATCGTCCGAAGAACGCGTTCCGAAAATTGCTCCCCATTGAACAATCTGCGCAAAAAGGGAAATTACACCCGCCATTGAGGCGGCTATTGTGGAAATTAAAATATCGCGGTGTTTGACGTGGCTGAGTTCATGACCCAAAACGCCGGAGAGTTCGTTATAATCCAACGCCCTCATTATTCCGGTCGTCACGGCAACAGCCGCGTGTGAAGGATTTCTTCCGGTTGCAAAAGCGTTGGGTACGTCACTTTCGATAACGTAAACACGCGGCATCGGCAGACCGGCTTTGTTTGCGAGAGTTTCGACGAGATTGTAAAGTTGCGGCGCATCTCCCGCAGAAACTTCCCGCGCATTGTAAGATTTCAAAACCATGGTATCGCTGAACCAATAACCGAAAAAATTCATTCCCACCGAAAGTATCAGCATTATCAATGCTCCGCCGTCACCGCCGACAAAACCGCCGACGGCAACCATGACACCGGTCAAAAGTGCCATCAAAATCATTGTCTTAAAAATATTCATGACTTTGCCGAATTTGTATAAACAAATCCGCCGTTCACTTCCTTTCAATTCAAAAATTTCTTCCGGGAAAAGATTTTCGGAAAAAATTTACAAATTACAATTTTTGTTTTAAACTATCAGCGTTTCTCGGATACAGTTATAACCGTTTACATATTTTTTTGCAAGGAAAAAATATTTTTGAAAAGGGGAAGCAATTTGAAAAAAATTCTTTTCACAATCACAATTATTTTAAGCATCTGCATAAACGTTTCCGCTCAAACAAAATTGCGCGTGGGATATATTCCGGAAACCGGGTTTATCGAGTCGGATCGAATCGGTCATTTGACCGGCTACGGTTACGAATACATGGAATTTCTTGCCCGATACGGAAATTGGAAATTTGAATACGTCCCCTGTACTACTTGGAACGAATGTAACGAAAAACTTCAGGCCGGCTTGATTGACGTTTTGCCTGCCATGCCCGGAGATTACAGATCTTTGCAAAACGTGATTCGCACGGATCACGTTATCGGGCGTTTTCCCATGCATCTTGTTACCCGCGACGGTACGACAAAACCTTCAATGAAAATCGGCACCATTCCGGCAAATGCTCCGATTCCTTCATTCGCGAAAGTTGCACAATCCGAAGGATTTTCTTACGAACTTGTAAGTTATCCCCTCTTTTACGATATGGAGGAGGCTTTTACTCGCGGCGAAATTGACGGATACATTTCCTCAATGACAAGACCGAATAAAGCAAAAAACGTTGCCGCGATTTTTGACAGGCAAAGTTACAGACTTTTGGTAAGACCGGACAGGAAAGATTTGCTTGCCGCCATGAATGTTGCGATGGACGCAATGCTTATGGATCAGCCGAACATCAGAAACAGATTGAACGACAAATATTTGAGGAGCGGCGGATTTCCGCTGATTTTGACCAGCCCGGAAAAAGAATATCTCAAACAAAAAAAGAAACTCAAAACCGCAATAATGATGTATGAAAAACCTTACGCTTATTATGAAGGCGGGGAATTGCGCGGAGTGATTCCGTATATTTTGAGAGAAATTTCCCGCGAATTGAATATCAAAATTGAAATTGCCGAAACCAAAAGTCCGGAAGAGGCTCTGCAACTTATTCGCGGCGGGACGATTGATTTTGTTGCGGATATTGTCTGCGATTTCAGCTGGGCGGAAAATTATAACATGGCTCCCACTCAATCATTTTTGAATCTTGATTACGTTCCGGTCAGCAGAACCGATGCATCGCCGAACAACGCCGGAATTGTCGCCTGTGCGGAAGATTTGCTTTATACGCCGAATTTTATTTTTCCGCGCTATCCGGAAGAAAGACGTTTGCTGCTTTCGGATTTGCGGGAATGTTTTCTTGCCGTAAGTGAAGGGCGGGCGGATATTCTTTTTGCTCCGCGCAGTGAAATTCCGTATTTTATTGAGGATACCGGAACTTACAATTTGGAAGTCGGCGCGGAAAGCAGTTTTTCGGATTCTTTGAGTTTGGGCGTTTATACCGGCGCGGATCAAAGACTTTGGCGGATTTTGGATAAAGAAGTAAATCATTTGGACATCGTAAAAATTCGCGCCGCCGTCAACGACGATATGAATGTTTCTTCCGGCAGATTGACTCCCCGCCAACTTATTTACAAGCATCCCCTGAAAGTCATGGCGGCGTTTTTGATTTTGCTTTTGATAATTGCGACGATCGCCCGGTACCGGCTCAAGGTCAATCAAAAAAATATCGACAAAGTCAGAAAAATTGCTTACACGGATTCCGGAACCGGACTGCCGAATTTAACCCAACTTAACGACGAATTGCCCGAATTTTATGCAAAGATTGAAGACCCGGAAGAAGATCATCTGTATATCGTCGCTTTTTCCTGCGAAAAGGATTTCGGAAATTCGTCCACTTATTCCGGCGAATTGAGGATAAATCACATAAAGCACATGGCGGAAGAATTAAATTCCCTGCCGGAAATTGTCTTGACGGCGGCGGATGAAGATACCGATTTAATCAGCGTTGCAAGGGGAAAAAATACTTCCGAAATTTCAAGAATTGCCCGCGAAATTATCAGAAAATGCGCTTACGCCGAAACCAAAGACGCAAGGATTTTACTTCACATACGCGCCGGAATTTGTGAAGTAAATCCGAAAAATTTCCCGGAAAGCATCAAATGCGCTCAAATTGCCCGGCGCAGGGCAAAAAACGACGTTCTGATTTTTGATTCGCAATTTTCGGAAACGCTTGAATTTGAAAATCAAATTGAAAGCAAAATGTATGACGCTCTGAAAAATTCGGAATTTCAATCTCTTTATCAGGTCGAATATGACATAGCGACGGGCAAGACAATCGGGGCGGAAGCTTTTATTCGCTGGCAAAGTCCGGAACTCGGTTTTCTCCTGCCGAACAAATTTTTGCCGGTCTTTGAAAGGAACGGCTTTATAAATTCGGTTGACCATTTTATTTTGGAAGAAGTCTGCCGCCTTCAGAAAAAAAGACTTGAGGAAGGCAAAGAACTTTTGCCGATTGCCGTAAACCAGTCAAAACTTCATTTCACCGAAGAAGATTATCTTGCGAAAGTCAAAAAAATCGTTTCAAAGTATAATCTTCCGAAAAACGTCCTGAAACTTGAATTTCCGGAATCCGCTTTTGAAGGAATGTTGCAGAGCGACAATGCAAAGAGAGTCGTAAATATTTTGAACAATCTTCACAAGCTCGGACTTAAAATTACTCTCGACGATTTCGGCTCCGGATATTTTTCCCACAAGTTTTTCAATCTTCTGCCGGTTGACGAAATTAAAATAGACCGTTCGCTTTTGTATTCGGCAAAAAATTCGGAACGCATGCGCGGAATTTTGGAAAATTTTGTTTCGCTCGGCAACAAACTCGGAATTGACGTAATTTGTGCCGGGATTGAAACTCACGATCAGGAAAAGTTGCTTTTGAAATACGGCTGCAAATACGGACAAGGTTTTATAAAAGCCGATCTGATAAACGCGGAAGATTTTGCAAACTTGTAAAAATTTTGAGGGGTGCAATTTAAAAATGATGAAAAAATGGATTGTTGCGAAAGACGACGAAAACCTTGTCACAAAAATCAAAAATGAACTTGAATTAAACGAACTTACCGCAAAAATTTTGGTTCATCGCGGAATAAAAGATGCGAAAACCGCAAGAGAATTTTTGTATCCGGAAACGGAAGGAAAATTTTATGATCCGTTTTTGATGAAGGGAATGACCGAAACCGTCGAAAGAATTTCCCGCGCCTTTGAAAACAACGAAAAAATTTGTGTTTACGGGGATTACGACGTTGACGGAATTTCGGCAACTTCAATTTTGCTCAAGACTTTCAAAAGTTTGGGGAAGGAAGTCGATTTTTATATCCCGGACAGATCCGAAGGTTACGGCTTGAATAAAGAGGCTTTGAAAAAAATTGCGGAATCCGGTACGACTTTGCTGATAACGGTCGATTGCGGAATTTCAAATGCCGAAGAGATTCGCACGGTCAAGGGAAGGACGGACGTTATCGTAACGGATCACCACCTTCTGCCGCTTAAAGAAAATCGCGAGGCTTACGCAATAATAGACACTCAACAACCGGGCTGCAATTATCCGGAAAAAAATCTTTGCGGAGCCGGAGTTGCCTTCAAAATTTCGCAGGCACTTTTGCAAAAATTCAAGGGCATTGATTTTGCGACGAATACGACCAACATTGAAATTGCCGCGCTCGCAACCGTTGCCGATATTGTTCCGCTGACCGGCGAAAATCGGAAAATCGTCAAACACGGCTTGAAAGAAATGCGCGTTACAAAATGTCCGGGACTTGCCGCGCTTGTCGAAATTTCCGGACTCAAAGATCATAAAATCGGCACGGGAGATGTCGGTTTTAAAATTGCTCCGCGCTTAAATGCCGTCGGGCGGCTGAAATCCGCAACCGTCGGCGTGGAACTTTTGATGACGGAGGACGAAACTCTTGCAAAAGATCTTGCCGCCGAATTGGACGAATGTAACAGGGAACGAAAAGAACTTGAAAACGAAATTTTGATTGAAGCGGAAAAGCAGGTTCAAAAAATGCGCGAAGAGTCCGGCGGAAATTTGTCGTCGCTTGTAATTTCCGGCAAAAATTGGACTTCGGGAGTTGTCGGATTGGCGGCATCCCGGCTTGTCGAAAAATATAATTTGCCGGCGATTGTAATTTCCGAATCCGATGGAATTTCCACCGCCTCCTGCAGAAGTATTCCGAAACTTCACATGAAAAATGCGCTTGACGAATTTTCCGGAATTTTTGAAAGGTACGGCGGTCATTCGCAGGCGGCGGGCTTTTCGATTAAAACGGAACTTGTCCCGGAATTTCGTCGGCGTTTTGACGAATACGTTTCAAGGATTTTGAGCGATGAAGATTTTCGACCGATTTTGAAAATTGACGCGCTTGTTTCTCCGGAAAATGTCACATTTGAAATTGCAAGGGAATTGGAAAAATTTGAGCCTTACGGGCCGGGCAATCCGCGCCCGGTTTTTGCCTGCAAAAATGTTTCCGGGAAAAATGCCCGGTCAATGGGCGGCGACGGTACCCATTTGGGTTTTGACATTGTTACGAAAAACGGGAATATTCCGGCGGTCGCGTGGAGTTCGGCGAATTTGAAAAATTTGGTTGATTCGGAAAAATTTGATCTTGCTTATCAACCGGAAATTGACGAATGGAACGGAAAATTTACTTTAAAATGTATGGTAAATTCTTTGGAGCCGGCAGCGGAAAGTGCCGCAGCTCCGGACGGAGAAATTTTGAGAAACATTTACAAAACTTTGATGCTTGCAAGTCAAAACGATGATTCTTTCGATTCCGGCGAACTTGTCGAACTTTACAACGAATATTATCCGGATAAAAAGATTTCGTTTTATGCGTTTTCGATTGCGATTGAAATTTTTCGGGAATTGGGACTTTTGAATATCAACGAAGAAAATTCCACTTTCAAACTTTCGGAAAAAAAAGAAAAGCGTGATCTCAAAAATTCACGCACGTTCAGATTGGAAATCGGAAATTGACATACCTTTTTTGTTGAGGACAATTTTTGCAGGGAATTTAAAATTTTGGCAGAAACTTTCGTTCGGAATTTTTTCGATCGGGTATTGTTTGCCCGAAATCTTCTTACAAATTCCGGAAGGAAGTTTTATTTTATGGTTATTATCATGACTCCCGATGCGAGTCGGGAAAATATTGCGGAAGTCATAAAAGCCGTTGAGAGTGTCGGTCTTGAAGGCAAAATTATGGAGGGTTCGCAACAAAAAATTATCGGCGTAATCGGCGACAAGACAAAACTTGCATCCGTTGCGGTCGATGCCCTGCCCGGCGTTGAAAGCAGCGTCGCAATTTCAAAAAGTTACAAACTTGCAAGCCGGGAATTTCATCCGCAGTCAAGCATTATCGATGTTGACGGAATAAAAATCGGCGGCGATGAGCCGGTTGTCATGGCGGGTCCCTGTGCCGTCGAAAGTCGCGAACAACTTTTTGAGGCGGCTGATATAGTTAAATCATTCGGCGCACAATTTCTGCGCGGCGGTGCTTACAAGCCCAGAACTTCACCCTATTCTTTTCAAGGGCTTGAAGTCGTCGGCTTGAAATATCTTGCCGAAGCCCGCGAACGTACCGGCTTGAAAATCGTCACGGAAGTTACGACGGTCGAAGGAATTGCTCCGGTTGCGGAATATGCGGATATGTTGCAGATCGGGGCGCGCAATATGCAAAATTTCGGTCTGCTCAAAGAAGTCGGCAAATGCAAAAAACCGATACTTCTCAAGCGCGGTCTTGCCGCAACGATTGACGAATGGCTTAACGCCGCCGAATACATAATGAACGAAGGAAATCCCAATGTCGTTCTCTGCGAAAGAGGAATAAGAACTTACGAAACTTACACGCGAAATACTCTCGATTTAAGTGCGGTTGCGGCAATAAAACATTTGTCACATTTGCCGATAATCGTGGATCCCAGTCACGGCACCGGAAAATGGAGAATGGTAAAACCGATGGCATTTGCGGCAATCGCGGCGGGTGCCGACGGTTTGATGACGGAAGTGCATCCCAATCCGGCAAAAGCACTTTCCGACGGCCCGCAGTCACTCACTCCGGAAAATTTCAAGGAACTCATGGAAGGCGTAAAAAAACTTTCAAAATTCATGCGCGATGAAAATATGATTTTTGTCGGATAATTTGAAAGGAAAATCAAAATGGCGGAAGTTTTGGAAAATGCGAAAAAACTTTTAAAATCCGGTCAACCGGAAAAGGCATTGGAGATTTTAAAGGAATTTTTGCCGGCGGCGGGCGAATCCGAAATTTGGAAATTTCATGAACTTATCGGCGCGGCATTTCATGATTTGTGCGACCCGGAAGGAGCCGCAAAAGCATATTTCAATGCGGCGATCGATGACAAAATTTTGAGAAGTCAGCGGGAACATTTTTCAAATTATCTCTTTGCCCTGCATTGGTTGCCGAATATCGACGAAGATTTTTTGAAGAACGAAACAAAAATTTATTCCGGTCTTTATCGCGATGCGGAAATTTTGCCGCCGCCGGATTTTAAAACCGATGCAAAAATTCACTGCGCTTTTATTGCGCCGCATTTTTGCGATTCTTCCGCCGCAAGATTTTACGAACATTTTTTGACGGATTTCGACCGGGAAAGATTCAAAGTCACGGCTTGGAGTTTGTCGAAGGAAGAAGATATTTTTACACAAAAAATCCGCCGTAATGTTGACGGATTTTTTGTGATCGAAGAAATGAATTTTGAGGAGGCGGCTTTAAAAATTCGCCGGGAAAAAGTCGACGTGTTGATTGATCTCGGCGGTCACACGGAAGGCGGAACCGCTCTGCAAATTGCCGCTTACAGACCGGCAAAAATTCAAATTTCCGCCGTCGGCTGGTTTGATTCGGTCGGTTGTCCGGGAATTGATTTTTATTTTTCGGATAAATTTTTGAGCGAATTTGCCGGCGAATACTTTTGCGAAAAAATTTTGCCGGTTGAAAATCTCTTTACATTTAATCCCAATCCGAAAATGATTCGCGCAAAAAAAATCTTGCGCCGTATACCGCACGAAAATTTTGTATTCGGAAGTCTTAACAATTTTATGAAAGTCACGGAAGAATATTTGAATTGTGTCCGGAAAATTTTGAACGAAATTCCGGACTCAAAAATTATTTTCCGGGATACGACCCCGCTTGAAAGTCGCCGAAAGAATTTTTTGCAAAGGCTTGAAAAATTCGGCTTGCCGCCGGGCAAAATTGAAGTCCGGCGCGGTGAAGATAATTTTTTTGAAGATTATGCCGAAATTGATTTGATTTTGGACACTTTCCCATATCCCGGCGGAATGATGACCGCGCTGGCTCTTTATATGAATGTGCCGGTCGTAAATCTTTGCGGACGGCTCCATTCCGGGCGGCTCGGTGCCGATATGTTGAAAAAATCCGGGCTTGACGAATTGATTTTCAAAAATCCGGAAGATTACACAAAAGCCGCCGTCGAAATTGCAAAGGATAAAACTCGGCTTGAAAACCTGCGAAAAAAAATCGATGTCGAAAATCTTATCGACACCGATGCGTCCGTCAAAAATTTTTATGACACTCTGAAAAATTTGTTCACTTGATAACGACGTTGATGAGCTTTCCGGGAACGGCAATAACTTTTACGATGTTTTTGCCGGCGGAAAGTTCTTTTACTTTGTCCAAAGTCGGGGCAAGTTTTTCAAGTTCCGGTTTTGTTATTCCGGAGTCAACTTTTATTTTGTCGCGAACTTTGCCGTTGATCTGAACGACAATTTCAATTTTGTCCTCGACAATCGCCTTTTCGTCAAATTTTGACCAGCTTTGTTTGTGAACGTCGCCTTCAAAGAATTTGCTCCAAAGTTCGGCGGAAATGTGCGGAACAAACGGCGCAAGCATTTTCAAAAGATTTTCTGCGGTTTCGCGTGCAAGTCCGGGATTTATCGGCTTGTCTTGGAAGGCGTGCATTTCGTTTACAAGCTCCATCAAAGTGCTGATCGCGGTATTGAAGGCGAAACGATCGCGCAAATCTTCCGTAACTTTTTTGATTGTCTTGTGAAGTTTGCGGCGAAGTGAAATTTCTTCGTCGGTCAACTTTGAAACATCATATTTTGATTGACCTTCTTTTATTGCCGGTTCAAAAATTTCCAAAATGCGCCAAACACGATTCAAAAATCTGAAGGATCCTTCAACGCCCTGATCGCTCCAATCCAAATCTCTTTCGACCGGTGCGGCAAAAAGTATGAAAAGGCGGGCGGTATCTGCCCCGTATTTTGAAATAATTTCTTCCGGAGTGACGACGTTGCCCAAAGACTTGCTCATTTTTGCGCCGTCCTTGATGACCATTCCCTGCGTAAGCAAATTTGTAAAAGGCTCGTCGTAATCCAAAAGTTTTGCGTCGCGCAAAACTTTCGTGAAAAATCTGGAGTAAAGCAAATGCAAAATCGCATGTTCAATGCCGCCGATATATTGATCAACCGGACTCCAATAATTTACTTTGTCCCGGTCGAAAGGCATTTTGTCGTTATGCGGGTCGGTATATCTCATGTAATACCAGGACGAACAAATAAACGTATCCATTGTGTCGGTTTCCCGCCGGGCATGACCGCCGCATTTCGGGCATTTGCAATCGTTGAAAGTTTTGCTTGTTGAAAGAGGACTTAACGCACCTTGTTTAAATTCGACATCTTCCGGAAGTTTTACGGGCAATTCGTTTTCCGGGACAAGCTGTTCGCCGCACTTGTCGCAATAAATTACCGGAATGGGCGCGCCCCAATAACGCTGACGGGAAATAAGCCAATCGCGCAGACGATAATTGACGTGACGTTTTCCGAAACCAAGTTTTTCGGCTTCGTCAATTATTGCATTTATTGCCGCGTGCATTTCCATTCCGTCAAACTTTCCGGAATTTACCAAAGTACCCTCTTTTTCGACGTATGCTTCTTTCATTTCGTCAAGTTTCAAAGTTTTGTCTTTGGGTTGCAAAGTCAGAATAATATCCATGCCGTACTTTTTCGCAAACATCCAATCGCGTTGATCGTGTGCCGGAACGGCCATAACCGCACCCGTGCCGTATTCGGCGAGGACGTAATTTGTAACCCAAATTTGCGCTTTGTTGCCGTTGAAGGGATTGACGCAATAAAATCCGGTGAAAATGCCTTCCTTGACCGATTCGGAGGAAGTTCTTTCAATTTCCGACTGCTTTTTGACTTTTTCGCAGAACGCTTTAATTTCTTCGGCTTTATCGCTTTTTGCACAAATTTTTTCGACGAGCGGATTTTCCGGAGCAAGCGCAAGGAATGTTATCCCGAAAGCCGTATCCGGGCGCGTCGTGTAAACGGAAACACTTTCGCCGAGTTCCGGAATTTCAAGGGAAAATTCAAGACCCTCACTTCTGCCGATCCAATTTTCCTGCATAATTTTTACGCGTTCCGGCCAACCCGGAAGTTTTTCCAAATCTTTCAAAAGTTCGTCGGCGTATTCGGTAATTTTGAAAAACCACTGCGCCAAATTTTTCTTGTGAACTTCCGAATCGCAACGCCAACATTTTCCGTCAACAACCTGCTCATTCGCCAAAACGGTACCGCATTTGTCGCACCAGTTGACGGACGCCTCTTTTTTGTAAGCAAGACCGCGTTTATAAAAAAGTTCAAAGAGCCATTGAGTCCAACGGTAATAATCTTCCCGGCAGGTTTCGACTTCCCGATTCCAATCGTAAGCAAGCCCCATCGCCTTTTGTTGAGAAATCATGTTTTTGATATTCGAGAAAGTCCAATCGGAAGGTTTTACGCCGTGAGCGATTGCGGCATTCTCCGCCGGCATACCGAAAGCGTCAAATCCCATCGGATGAAGTACGTTAAAGCCCGCCATCATTCTGTAACGTGCAACGACATCACCGATTGAATAATTTCTGACGTGCCCCATGTGCAAATTGCCGGAAGGGTAAGGAAACATTTCCAGCGCGTAATATTTCGGGCGGGAATCGTCCTCCGTCGTCTTGTAATAATCCGGAGCGTCCCAAACTTTTTGCCATTTGCCTTCAATCTCTTGAGGGTTGTATTTTTCCAACTTTATAACCTCCAAAAAAAAATTTCGCCGGTATTATACCGGTTATTTCAAAGAATTGCTTTAAAAAATTTTTCCCGTTCCCTTCAAAAAATCATTTTGAAGGATAATCCGAACTTTGAAAGAATATAACGGAAAATTCATTAAATTTTACGGAGGTAGTTTTCATGAAGGAATACACAAGCGAATTTATAAGAAATGTGGCGGTTGCGGGACACGGCAAAACCGGAAAGACAAGCCTTCTGGAGGCTTGCCTCTATGTAAGCGGCGCGACCAAGCGTCTCGGAAAAGTTGACGACGGCACCGGCGTTTTGGATTATGAAGCCGAAGAAACCAAACGCAAGATGACAATCGGCGATTCGCTTGCCGTTACCGAGTGGAAAGATTACAAGATCAATTTTATTGATACGCCCGGTTATCCGGATTTCGTCAACGAAGTCATGGGCGCAATGTCGGCGGCAGATTCGGCTTTGATCGTCGTTGCGGCTAATGCCGGTATCGAAGTTGAAACCGAAAAGGCTTGGAATCTTGCCGAAGAACTTCATTTGCCGCGCGCATTTTTCGTCAGCAAGCCGGACAGAGAACACGCGAATTTTGACAAGGTTTTGGACGAATTGCGCGTAAAATACGGTCCCAACGTCGTTCCGGTTCAAATTCCGATCGGTATCGAAAGCACTTTTCAAGGCGTTGCCGATTTAATCAAAATGTATGTCCGTATTCAAACTCATGACGACGAATCAATCAAAGTCGAAATTCCGGAATACATTCAAACACGCGTTGAGGAAGAACGCGAAAAATTGATTGAGGCGGCTGCCGAATTTAACGACGAACTTATGACAAAATATTTTGACGGTGAAGAATTGGACGAAAAGGAAATTGTGGCGGCGTTGGCTGAAGGTGTGAAAGCCGCAAAAATTTTCCCGGTATTCGTAGGTTCCGCACTCAAGAATATTGCAATTCAAAGACTTTTGAACGGCATAGTCGAATATATGCCCGCTCCGGACGCAAAAACTTACGTCGGTACCGATCCGAATACCGAAGATCTTGTCGAAAGAAAAGTTACCGATTCTTTCAGCGGTCAGATTTTCAAAACAATGGTAGACCCCTTTGTCGGTCGTATGTCTTACATCAGAGTTTTCTCCGGCGACATGAAACCGGATTCGACTTACAAGACAATCGGCGAAAAAGGCGACGGTCAGGAAAGAGTCGGCGCATTGTTCACTTTGCAGGGCAAAAAACAAATTCCGATGACCGTTGCGCATGCCGGCGATATTGTCGTCACTTCAAAACTTGCGGCGGCGAAAACCTGCGACACGATTTATGAAGGCGCACCGATTCAATACGAACGCATAAATTATCCGGAACCGATGCTTGCAATGTATGTCACTTCCGCCAAAAAAGGCGAAGAAGATAAAGTTATCGGCGCAATTACAAAGCAGATGGACGAAGATCCGACTATCAAACTTGTCAAAAATCCGGAAACAAAACAGACTATTTTGAAGGGTATCGGTGAAGTTCATCTCGATATTCTCTGCGACAAAATTCAGCGCAAATTCGGCGTGCAGACCGTTCTCGGTGAACCCCGCGTGGCTTATCGCGAAACAATCCGCAAACAGGTTGAAGTTCAGGGCAAACATAAAAAGCAATCCGGCGGTCACGGTCAATACGGCGACGTTTGGCTCAGAATCGGTCCCAATAAAGAAGAAACCGACAAGCCTTTCAATGTCGTTTGGAAGGAAAGCATTTTCGGCGGCAGCGTTCCCCGTCAATATTTCCCGGCGGTTGAAAAGGGAACTTACGAAACTTTGGCGCAGGGCATTATTGCCGGCTATCCGGTCGTCAATGTCAGCGTAGATCTTTATGACGGATCCTATCACGCGGTCGATTCCAGTGAAGCGGCTTTTAAAACTGCGACTTCAATAGCGATTAAAAAAGGCGTTCTTGCCGCAAATCCGATTTTGCTTGAGCCGATCGACGAAATTACCGTACTCACTCCGGATACTTACATGGGCGACATTATCGGCACTCTCAATTCAAAGCGCGGCAAAGTTTTGGGTATGGAGCCTAAAGGCAAGGGAATGTCTGAAGTCAAGGCATTGATTCCGGAATCCGAACTTTACAAATATGCTACCGACCTTCGTTCACAAACGCAGGGACGCGGTTCTTACAGTTTGAAATTCTCACATTATGATCCGATGCCGGACAAACTTGCCGAAAAGATTATAGAAGAAAACAAGAAAGCGGCGGAAGATAAGTAAACAGGGAAACAGGGAAA
>CAJOPK010000078.1 GCA_905236255.1 uncultured Selenomonadaceae bacterium
GTTATCGTATATAAGGCGACATAGCCAAGTGGTAAGGCCGAGGTCTGCAAAACCTCTATCCCCGGTCCGATTCCGGGTGTCGCCTCCAATTTGTAAATTCCCGGCACTGCTCAAAAGCGGTGCCTGTTGTTATGATAAAGGATAAATCAAATGTTTGAAGATTTAACGCAAAATATTCAAGAGGCTTTCCGCAAATTGCGCGGACACGGCAAATTGACCGAAGAGGATATTGACAAGGCACTCAAGGACGTGCGCATGGCTCTCCTCTCCGCCGATGTCAATTACAAGATAGTTCGTCAATTTGAAAAGAGTGTCAAAGAACGTGCACTCGGAACGGAAATTTTGAGCGCACTTACTCCGGCGCAATCCGTCATAAAAATTGTTGACGAAGAACTTGCCGAGTTGATGGGCGGAAAAGCCGCAAAATTGAATATTTCTTCGCATCCTCCGACGATCATTTTGATGGTCGGTCTGCAGGGGTCCGGAAAAACAACTTCCGCCGGCAAATTGGCTCTTGCGATGAAGAATAAGGGCAAACGTCCGGCACTCGTCGCGGCGGATATTTACCGCCCGGCTGCAATAAAACAGTTGCAGGTTGTCGGCGAGCAGGTCGGGGTTCCGGTTTTTACGGAAGACATCAAAGATGCCGTTCAAATTGCAAAGGATTCCCTTGCATTCGCAAATTCTCATGCGCGTGACGTTCTGATCATAGATACGGCGGGACGTTTGCAGATTGACGAAAAGCTGATGCAGGAATTGAAGGATATAAAAGCGACGGTCAAGCCGCATGAAATTCTGCTTGTGGTGGACTCCATGATAGGTCAGGAAGCGGTGAATGTTGCCGAAACTTTTCACAAGGCTTTGACGGTTGACGGAGTAGTTTTGACGAAACTTGACGGCGATGCGCGCGGCGGCGCGGCACTTTCGATAAAGGCGGCGACCGGTTGTCCGATAAAGTTTGTCGGCATGGGCGAAAAAATCGAACCGCTCGAAGTTTTTCACCCGGATCGAATGGCATCGCGTATTCTCGGAATGGGCGACGTTTTGTCACTCATTGAAAAGGCGCAGTCTGCGATTGACGCAAAAACTGCCGAAAAAATGGTCAAGAAAATCAAGTCCGACGAATTTACTTTGGCAGATTTTCTGGATCAACTTCGTCAGGTCAAAAAACTCGGTTCTCTCAATGACCTTCTCGGAATGATTCCGGGCATGGGCGGCTTGAGAAAAAAACTTGCCGGCGTTGATTTCGATCTTGACGGCAAGGAAGTCAAGCACATGGAAGCAATTATTCTTTCAATGACTCCTCAAGAGCGAAAGGATACAAGCATTATCGACGCGAAGCGTCGCAAGAGAATTGCGGCGGGCAGCGGTACGAAAATTGCCGATGTCAACCGGCTTTTGAAGCAGTTTGATGAAATGCGAAAAATGATGCGCAAAATGCAAAATTCGCAGTTCAAATCTCAAACTTCTTCAAAAAAATCAAAGGGTAAAAAAGGTAAGTCAAAAAAAGGGCGTTCCGTTACCGCTCCGAAAATTCCCGGACTCGGCGGACTTTTGGGCGGACTCGGCGGCAAATTTCCCTTCATGAAATAAATCAAGGTTAAATAATCTCGAAATTTGAAAGGTGGTGAAAAAATTGGTAAAACTCAGACTTAATCGTATGGGTGCGAAAAAACAACCGTTTTATCGTATTGTTGCGGCGGACAGCCGTTCACCTCGTGACGGTCGTTTTATCGAAATCGTCGGCAATTACGATCCGACCAAAAATCCGGCAATCGTGAACGTTGACGAAGAAAAAGTCATGAAATGGATTAAAAACGGCGCACAGCCTACCGATACCGTCCGCTCGCTTCTGAGCAAAAAAGGCATCATGAAGAAAATTCATGAAGAGCGCAAAGCTGCAAAGGCGACTAAGGTCAACAACTGATTTAACTTCCGGCACCTGACGTCGAATTTAACAATGATGTAAAGTTGAGGAAGGATATCATGCAAGAACTTGTTAAGGTGCTCGCTGCGGCACTTGTCGAAAACCCCGACGCAGTGCAGGTTGAAGCTGTTGAAGAAGATGACCGCACGGTTCTTAAATTGCACGTTGCACAAGAGGACATGGGCAGAGTTATCGGCAAACAGGGACGTATTGCAAAGGCAATTCGCACCATAGTAAAATCTGCCGCAACACGCGAGAATAAGAAAGTTACAGTTGACATTGAATAAGGAAAATCGTGCGGTAAGCAAAACAGCTTGCCGCATTTTTGATTGACTTTGATATGCCGATATTTTAAAATATTCGCAAAATTTGTGAATGTGGCGAAAAAATTTTTTCGCTCGGGAGGTTTATTTTATGGACGTTATCGCATTGGTCGGACCTTCCGGCACCGGCAAAAGTCATCGCGCTCTGCAGGTTGCGCGGGAACACGATGCCGACGCAATAATAGACGACGGCATTTTAATCAAAGACGGGCATATCGTTGCGGGCGAATCCGCCAAAAACGAAAAAAGCAAAATCATGGCAGTGAGACGGGCGATTTTTGTACTTCCGGGTCATGCGGAAGAAGTCCGGGCGGCAATTCAAAAAATTCAGCCGCACAGGATTTTGGTTATCGGCACTTCCGAAAACATGGTTCACAAAATCGCCAAAACTTTAAAATTGCCGGCAATTCAGTTGATTGTAAGGATTGAGGATATTGCATCACATTTTGAAATTGCGGAGGCAAGGAAACAGAGATTGGGAGGAAAGCATATAATTCCCGTACCGACGATTGAGCTTAAATCTCATGTTTCCGGTTTTTTGATTGATCCCTTGCAATCGCTTTTCAAAAAATCAAATGTCCGGCGGCGCAAACTCGGCGAAAAAACAATCGTCCGCCCGGTTTTCAGTTATTACGGAAAATTGATTATCGACGATACCGTTATCCGGAAGATTGTCGAAAGAGTTTTGAAGGCGAAAGAATTTGTCAAAAATGTGAAGAATGTCAGCGTCAAACATCTTTTTCAAGGCGACGAAGATCACGGGTTGAAAATCTCCTGCGAAGTCATTTTGAATTACGGCAATCATATTCCGACGCTTATTTCACAGACACAGGCAAAAGTTCGCGAAAGTGTGGAGTTTGCAACCGGAATGATTGTCCGGGCGATAGATATTGACGTTCGCGCCCTGTATGTTGATTTTCAACCGGGAGCGAAATTTTGAGATAAAAATAAATCCGTCGCGCCAATTTGCGGCGTTTTTTCTTGCAATAACGTTTTTCCGAAAGAGAACGGTTGGAATTAATCACCGGTTGTCGTAAACTTCTTTTAATAAAGTTTCTTTCCGGAGTTTTTTACATTCGCAGGAATTTTCTTCCGAATCCGTCTTTCGTATAACCTCAAGCAAAATTTTTCCGATAAGTTCCGCATCATCAAAAAAAATCTCTTTCATCGTATCATGTGACCAAATTTTTATTCCTTCGCCGTAATTTACCACGAAAGACAAATTCGCATAACACGCGCCGATCTCCCGCGCAAGATAAACTTCCGGCGCAAGACTTTGACCGACAATATCCGCATGACCGTTAAGCATCGAAATTTCCGCCGGACTTTCAAAATGCCGCCCGTCGGTCACGGCATAAGTCCCCCTGTCAAAAATGCGCCCGCGAAAAAATCTTTTCGCCGCCGTCAAAAGTTTTTTTCGCAATTCCGGACAAAGCGCGTCGCGCATTACAAGCAAATACCGCCCGTCAAGCATGACATCTTTTCTGCATGACATATCCAAATAATCGTCGGGAATCAAAAGATCGCGGGGATTTAAAAGTCGGTTAATCGTGCCGACTCCGCCCTCCGACAAAATTTTTTTTACGCCGACTTCCCGAAATACCCAAAAAATTTGTCGGGAAGAATCTGCGCGAGTAATTCCGCTGCGCCAGCCGTGCATTTTGCAGGTCAAAACTTTTTTCCCGGCAACTTCAAAGATTTTCATTTGAGGACTTTTTCCGTAAGGAGTATCAAAGATTAAATTTTCTTCCAAAATTTTTATGTCGCCGTCGGGAAGATTTTTTTCCGGAAAATTGCTTGAAAGCGTCCCGGAACCGCCGATTATTGCAAAATCAATTTTCATTTTTCACATTTCCGCCTTTCAAATTTATCGATTTAATATTAACTCTTTAAATCGACTTTTGCAATTAACCTTAAGTTTTTTGAAAATATTTTCGATAAGTTTATATGAAGATTTAAACCATATTTCACAGAAAATTCAGTTGTTTGTAATATCCTTGCGAGGGTGAAAATTGAATCTCGGTTAAGGAACGGGGGCGACGAAATGAACGGCGAAAAACTTTTGTTCGGTGAGGACGCTTTCGGCGATGTTTACGGCGGTACCTTCTTTGAAGAAGATTTTTCCCGTTTTCGCTCCGAAAAACCGAAAGACGATATTGAATCGGAGAAACTCAATGCGGCGACTGCGCGTGTCAGAATGTCGAACGATGTCGATATAAATCGTGAGGCGGCGCGCGCTTTTAATACTGCGTGCAGCCTTTCCGATCTCGGAGGGTCCGCGCCCGCAACGCATTTTGTCATAAATTTTTCCGGCGGAAGAATTTTTTAGGAAGAAAGATTTTTCCCGGATTGTAAAGGTCAAGGTCTTTAAAGGCAACAAGGAGGTTGATGCCCCGTGTGGATTTCCCGCGTTGATGAAGTAGAGAACAACAACGATAAAGTTCAATTGTCGAACCCGTTTATGATGCAGAACAATATGGATCATCTGCGATCCCCGCTTAACGCCGGTCATGCATCTTCCGGCAGAGCAAAGGCAAGTGCCGTATCTCCGGCGGGCAACGACATAGGGGTTGTTGTCACGTTGAGTCATGCCGGAAACAATCCCGCACCGACTTATGCGACCACTCTTTCGGGAATTGACATGGACTTATTCGCGGCGGATTGAGTCCTTCATCATTACGCAAGGCAAAAACGGAGCAAATTTTTATCGAACATTTCAGGGATTGTAATTTTCGGTAAGGATTTGCTCCTTTTCGTTGTCCGGAATTTTTTGCAGGAAATTTTTTCAATCGGCAGAATAAAAGCGCGTAAATCTTTTAACCGGGAGGTTGAATATTTTGGAAGAAACCGTTTCACAGGGAATTTTGTCCCCGATAATTTCCGATATGATGACATTTTTGAGTATATTTTTAAGTGTAATCGTTATGGTTGCCGTCGCTTATTTGTGGTCGACGAAAAAGCAGGACGGTGACGACATTGACAAACTTGAAGCCGAAGTGAGAAAACTTTCAAAGGAAGTCAAAGAACTTGAAGGAAAGATAAACGAATTGAAACCGCCAAAAAAAGTCGAAAGCCTTCCGAAAATCGAGCCTTTCGGAATAAATCCGGATCAGCCGCGTCCTTCGATTACCGCACCTTCACCGGACGGAAAATCCTGGTCGAAATTCGTTGAAAATTACAATCATATTGCGGCAAGCATGGCGGTACCCGGTCAACGAAAAGCCTGTGAAAAGTTTGTTGACGATAACGGTTTAAAAATGCTGATGTACGGCGGAATGATGACTTTCATGCAAGCGGTTGATGTGGAGGAAAGCAATTACTGGGCTTGGAAAATTCCGGAAACTCAAAATCAGTATGCCGTCGTTCCCAATCCCATGAAACCCTGCGACGATGACATTTATTCTCGCGGCGGCTTGAAAGAAACTTTTGCGTCGAATTACAAGAACGGCACTTACAAAAAATATGCGGTAACTTTGCCGGCAATCTTCCTCTGTTCGGCGGGGGAAAATTGGCATTTGAAACAACCCGGAACTCTTAATTTGGAAAGGCAATGATTTGATGAAGAAGATTTTTTTGTCGTTTCTCATGTTTATGTTTACATTTTGCACGACCGGCTGTTTTGCAAGCAGTGATGAAGTTAAAGTCGGTTCGGAAATTGAATCCGAACCGGTCGATCCGATCGAAGAAATTTTGGCTTCCATGACTTTGGAGGAAAAAGTCGGGCAAATGGTGATGATCGGGGTTTACGGTTTATCCGTGAACGACGATACCAAAAATTTGTTCTCGAAATATCATTTCGGCGGAATAATTTTTTATGATCGAAATATGGAAAACAAAGCGCAGGTTAAAGATTTTGTTGACGGACTCAATTCGGTTTCCGGGCAAAAACTTCCCCTTTTTGTCGCCCTTGACGAAGAAGGCGGCAGGGTTGCCCGCATGAAACACGACTTGACCGCGCCGCCCTCTCAACAATCTTTGGGAGAAACCGGAAATCCGGAAAATGCAAAAATTTGGGCGAAACGTACCGCCGCCGCCTTGCGGGAAATCGGAGTAAATGTCAATTTTGCGCCGGTTGCCGATGTCGGAGGAAAAGATACCCGTTCTTTTGCCGACAATCCTCAAATTGTTTCCGATTTTGTTTCAAATGCCGTTGCCGGATATGAAGAAGAAAATTTTTATTGTTGTCTGAAACATTTTCCGGGAATAGGCGCGGCAAAAATCGATCCTCACAAGGAAATTTCTTCGATAAGTTTTTCGCGTGACGAACTTGAAAAATATGATCTGTTGCCC
Organism: uncultured Selenomonadaceae bacterium; assembly: GCA_905236255.1. Taxonomy (GTDB): domain Bacteria; phylum Bacillota; class Negativicutes; order Selenomonadales; family Selenomonadaceae; genus Quinella. The sequence goes on from CAJOPK010000078.1 coordinate 6,541, forward strand.
TTCCGCAACGTCATAAAAAATCATGACAATTCAAAATTCATGGTGATGATTTCCCATCTTTCCTATGATGCGCTGGATCCCGGCAAGGCGGCAAGTCTTTCAAAGCCGATCGTTACCGATTTGCTCCGAAACGACATCGGATTTACCGGAGTGATAATAACCGACGATTTGAACATGGGCGCGGTATCAAAACACAATTCCTCAAAAAATATGGGGGTCGAGTCGATAAAGGCGGGAGCCGATATTGCTTTACTTTGCCATGAACCGGAAATGCAGAAGGATATTTATTCCGGAATTTTGGAGGCGGTTCAAAAAGGCGAAATTTCGGAAGAAAGAATCGACGAATCGGTAAGAAGAATTTTGAAAATGAAATTTGCACTCAGATAAAAATTTTGAAATGAACGGCAAAAATCCCGGCGAAAGTTGGGATTTTTTTTTCCGACACGGGAAAATTTTGCAAACGTATCCGAAAAATTTGTACACAAGATTTTTTGCAGGGAATTTTGCCGTAATAAAGAAAAATACGCCTTGAAAAAATCTTTTGTTGTTTTAACTTTTCGGAGGTGGGAATTTGAACGACAAGGGAAAAAAGCCGGTGACTTTTCAATCACTGATGGAGAAAGTTAAATCTTATCGTCCGGATTCGGATTTTGAGATGATGGAGCGCGCTTATCTCGTTGCCGACGAAGGTCATCGAGGTCAAAAGAGAGTTTCCGGAGAACCTTACATAAATCACCCGCTTCAGGTTGCCGAAATTTTGACCGAATACGAACTTGACGACAAGACAATTGCCGCCGCTCTTTTGCACGACGTTGTTGAAGATACTCTTTTCAACACGGAAGAAATCAAGGATATGTTCGGCGAAGAAATTGCTTTGCTCGTTGACGGCGTTACAAAACTCGGGAAAATTCCTTTCAAGTCGAAGGAAGAACAGCAACTCGAAACTTACCGCAAAATGATTATCGCAATGGCAAAAGACCTGCGCGTAATCATGATTAAACTTGCCGACCGCCTTCACAATATGCGGACTTTAAAATTTATGCGTGAGGATAAACGCAAGAGAATTGCGCGCGAAACTTTGGAACTTTACGCGCCGCTTGCAAACAGGCTCGGCATTTCCGAAATAAAATGGGAACTTGAAGATTTGAGTTTGCGCTATCTCGAACCCGATATTTATTACGATTTGGTCGAAAACGTAAACCGGAAGAGGAACGAACGACAAATTTATATAACCGAAGCCGTCAGACAGATTGAGGAAGAATTTGACGATCTCGACATTCACGCCTCGATCAGCGGAAGGGCAAAACATTTTTACAGCATCTACAAAAAGATGATTCGGGATCACAAAGACATCGGCGAAATTTACGATCTTTCCGCCGTCCGGATTTTGGTTGACGAAATTCCGGA
>CAJOPK010000079.1 GCA_905236255.1 uncultured Selenomonadaceae bacterium
ATATGGTCGGAACGACGAGATTTGAACTCACGACCTCTTCCACCCCAAGGAAGCGCTCTACCAAACTGAGCTACGTCCCGAACGCCGCTTACTTTAGCACAAATACGAAATAATTGCAAGCGGAATAAAAAAATTTGTCACCGGCGTTTGTCGGATTACAATATATACGTTAACCCGTGGTGCTGTCGACAATCAAAAAACTATGGCAGTTTTGCATCTTTTTGTCATAAAAAATGGCGTTAAATCAAGTTTTATGAAATCCGTTCAATGATATTATTTCTGAAAATCGCTGTAAAGATTTGACAATGGAACCTGTCTAAAATTAGGGGAATATGGTATAATTCAAGAAAATTTATGTTCTCGTATTGCCTCACGCAATTCATGTCACTTGTGCCAATGTTACCGACAAAAACGGAGCATCGGATAATCTTTCGGCAGTAAAGAATTTTCTTGTCGACGGCGCTTTTGCGGGAAAATTTGATTTAGTCAAGGCAGATTTGACGTTACCGAAAAAGTGCATAATTACAAGGATTTTTTTACGAAAAGTATATTTTGAGAGGAGAAATTTTTTCATGAAGTTAAAAATTTTTTGGCGCGTTATTGCAAGCGCAATTTTGGCGGGAGTATTGTTCACGGGTTGCGGCGTGGACGAAAACACTTCCGAAAATCAATCGAAATCAAAATCCGATTCAACGGTCGGAATGATTTCTCACATGAACGTCAACGAGCAGAAAATTAACGAATTGCTTAAAACTTACGAAAACAAAGCAAACCTCAAATTTTCGCGCGAAATTATTTATTATGACAATCTGTCCTCAATGCAAATGGGACTGGAGTCAAAGAGTATCGACGAAATGAGTTTGTATGAGAGTACCGCCGAATATCTTGCCGGCAAAAACGATAAGTTTGTACTTTTGCCGCCGGACAAAAGAATCAGCAATGCCGATTCTTTCTGCTGTGCGATTCGTTCCGATGACAAAGAACTTTTGGATTCGATTAACGGCACAATCGAGTCAATGAAAAAAGACGGAACTCTTGAAAAATTTACGAAGGAATATATAACCGATTTGAAAAAGGGAACGGAGCCGCCCGCCGTCGAAATTGCAAAATTTGACGGAGCGGACACAATCAAAGTCGGAATTACCGGCGATCTCCCTCCGCTTGATCTTGTTTTGGCTGACGGAAAACCTGCCGGATTTAATACCGCCGTACTTTCCGAAATCGGCAAACGTCTGAATAAAAACGTCGAACTTGTTCAGATTGAAAGCGGAGCGCGTGCCGCCGCTCTTGCGTCCAAAAAGATTGACATTATATTCTGGGCGACTTTGCCGGCAGATGATTTTCTTCCGCCGGATGCCGACAAGCCGGAAGGCGTTGAATTGACCGTGCCTTATTTCAAGGACGACGTTACTCATATTGCTTTGGAAAGATAACGATGAAGAACGGGTGTGATTTACCCGTTCGTTTTGTTTTTGTGACAGACTCAAAAATTTTTTTGTTTGAAAATTGTACGGATATTGTTTATAATTCTTTTCAAATAATTTTACCGAAAAAATTAACCGGGATGCCGGCAACAGTCAAAGGAAACTTACAAGAATTTAATAAGGAGGCGTTCAAATGATTGAAGACGAAATTTTTCAAAAGGAATTCGCCGCAATGCTTCTGAAGAAATTTTTTCCGGCGGAGGAAGTCGAAGAAATTATCAACGACAAAGTCGAAGCCGACGAGAAATTTTTTGAAGACATGAAAAAGGATATTGTCAACGAAATGTTTCCGGGAATTTCCTTCAACGATAAGGGAACTCCCAAAACTTCGCCGGAAAATTTCAGCGCGACCGACAAGGCAAATATTTTGGTCGAGGCTCTGCCTTACATTCAGGAATTTTACGGCAAGACGATTGTCATAAAATACGGCGGCAACGCGATGATTAACGACGACTTGAAAGAAAAAGTCATGCAGGACGTTACTTTGATGAAGTACGTAGGGATAAATGTGGTGATCGTTCACGGCGGCGGGCCGGACATTACGCAATTTTTGAAGAAGGTCGGAAAAGAAAGTTCGTTTGTTGCGGGTCTGCGCGTAACCGACGAAGAAACCGTCGAAATTGCGGAAATGGTTCTTGACGGAAAAATAAATTCGGAAATCGTCAATCTGCTTAACAGGCGGGGACTTCGTGCGGTGGGACTCAGCGGAAAAGATGCCGATCTCATTCAAGCCGAGAAAAAACTTGCCACCGTTTACGAGGACGGCGACAAGAAAAAAGTCGATATAGGTTATGTCGGCAAGGCAAAAAAAGTCGATATTCGCATTGTCAACGATTTGATTGAGCGGGGATATGTTCCGGTAATTGCTCCGATAGGTGTCGGAGAGGACGGCGCAAGTTACAACATAAATGCGGATTACGTTGCGGCGGATATTGCCGGCGCGCTTAAAGCCGAAAAACTTTTGCTTTTGACGGATACGCCCGGCATTTACAAAAATTTTGAAGAAAAGACCGGATTTATTTCGGCACTGACTGCGGGCGAGGCAAAGGAATACATTAAAAGCGGCGTAATTTCCGGCGGAATGATCCCGAAAGTCGAGGCTTGTCTGCGTGCAATTTCCGGCGGTGCAAACAAAGCTCACATTATCGACGGACGACTTCCCCATTCGATAATTTTGGAACTTTTCACGAATCAAGGTATAGGCACTCAAGTCGAAAGCTGAAATAATTTCGGAGGTGTTTTTTATGGACGATACAACCAAAACAACCGGAGAACCGTCAAAAATTTTGATAGTTGAGGACGAAAAACCGATAGCCAGGTTTTTGCAAATAGATTTGGAAAAGGAAGGATTTAAAACCGCAATCGAACGCAACGGTCGCCGGGCTTACGAAAGAATCATTCAGGAAAAATACGATCTTGTTTTGCTTGACGTAATGCTTCCGGAAATGGACGGCATGGAAATTTGCAAGAAAGTTCGCGAGATCAGCGACATTCCGATCATAATGTTGACCGCCCGCGATGAAATTGCCGATAAAGTCGAGGGGCTCGACTTGGGCGCAAACGATTACATGACAAAACCCTTTGCCTTTGCCGAACTGCTTGCGCGTATTCGCGGCGTACTCAAACGCTATAAAGAGGATTTGAAAAAAGTTTACGAGCGGCGCTTTATCGTAAAAAATATGGTTATCTATCCGGAACGCTATGAAGTCACGGTGAACGGCGAGCCGGTCGAACTTACTCAAAAAGAATATGCACTGCTTGAATATTTGGTCGAAAACAAAAGAAACGTGCTTTCCAGAGATCAAATTCTTCAGCACGTTTGGGGTTACGATTATATAGGAAATACAAATGTCGTGGACGTTTACATCAGTTACCTTCGCACGAAAATCGATGAGCGATTCGGCGAAAAATATATTTATACGACAAGAGGAGTGGGTTATGCCGTTCGCGATTGACGGATAAAATTTGACATATCGGTTAAACCTTTTCGGAAAGGAAATTGTGAACCGCTCCGACTAAGTTTGCGTCGTTCAAAAATTTGCAGGCTACAATTTTCGGGCGCGGAAGGTTCAGAGAAAAGCGGTCATAAATTTTGTTCACGTTTTCGCGAATCGATAAAATAAATTTCGGTTGCGCGCTTATCCCGCCGCCAATGGCAAATTTTTCCGGATCGAGAATGTTTTGAAGATTGGAGATTTGTCCGGCAATTTTCAAAGTCGATTTATCAAGGCAGGTCAATGCAATTTCTTCCCCGCCGTTGACTGCCTCAAAAAATTTTTCGCCGTCAATTTCGTTTTCCGGCGAATTTTTCATTTTTGCGTAAAGTTTGCAAATGCCGGAAGTCCCGCAATTTTCCCCGAATAAATTTTCTTCTGCCGGCTCTTCACCGGAATTTTGAAGAAGAAAGCTGATTTCACCGCCGGAAAAATTTGCTCCGTGATGAACTTTCCGGTCTTTTATGAACGCGCCGCCTATGTAAGTTCCGAAAACCATTACAAAGGCATCTTTCACGTCGCGCAAATTTCCGGATTCGACTTCCGCAAGAGCCGCACAATTCGCATCATTTTCGACCGAAACTTTTACCCCGAAAATTTTTTGAAATTCATCGACGACAAAAAATCCGTCATTATATTTTAATGCGCCGCTTGTTATGCAAAGACCTTGTTTTGTGTCGATAATTCCCGGCAGGGAAAAAGCAATCCCTTCCGGAGAATATTTTTCAAAAAGTCCGGAAATTGTCTTTACAAAATCTTCCCTTCCGTCAAGCGGCGTGGGAATTTTGTCTTTTTCAAAAAAATTTACGTTTTCGTCGGTCAGGGCAAATTTTATAAAAGTTCCGCCGACGTCAATCGCAAGTATTTTCATTTAAAAATTCCTTTTCAGTTTGCATAATTGATTTTCTTCAGCCAATCGGAAATTTTGGTCTTTGCAAGTTCCGGATTGTTGCGGACGGTTTTCCCGATCATTTCAAAACCCGGCAAAACTTTTGCACCGGGACAAGCCAAAGTTATGTTTTGATCCGTGCTTGAAAGTCCGCTGCCGCCGTGTGTGCAGAAGGGGATAATTTTTTTGCCGGCAAATTTATGATTTTCCAAAAAAGTATAAACCGGCATGGGCATATCTCCCCACCAAATCGGATAACCGACAAAAATTATTTCGTACCGGTCAAAATCCGCAACGTCAACCAAAAGTTTCGGGCGTGCTTTGGTTGCTTTTTCTTTGCTTGCAACTTCCGTACATTCTTTGTAATTTTTGGGATATTCCTTTTCCGGGCGAATTTGAAAGAGTTCTCCGCCGGTCAGTTCCGCAATAATATCGGCGGCAATCGCGGTATTGCCTTTTTTGACGGGACCGATTGCATATTCTTCGCCGGCTCTTGAAAAATAAGCGATCAAAATATTTGACTTTTCCGCCGGCGCGGCAAATGCCGAATTAAGTCCGAAATTCGACACGACTCCGCAAATTAACGCAAGCATCAACAAAAATCTTTTCATACAGAAACCCTCCCGTAAAAAAAATCGGTTAAACTCCGGAAAGTATAACCGATTTTAAATTATATTTGAAGGTGATTGTCAAAATTTTATTTTAAACAAGACCCTGTGCCGACATTGCTTCGGCAACTTTCTTAAATCCGGCAATATTCGCACCCATTACGAGATTGTCGGGATCGCCGAATTCAACGGCATTTGCTTTCGCGTTTTTGTAAATGTTCGCCATAATATCTTTGAGTTTGTTGTCAACTTCTTCAAAAGTCCAGCTCAAGCGTTCGGAGTTCTGGCTCATTTCGAGAGCGGAAACCGCAACGCCGCCGGCATTTGCCGCTTTCGCCGGAGCAAAGAGGACTTTACTCTGCAGGAAATATTCGATAGCTTCAAGGGTTGAAGGCATATTCGCACCTTCACCGACGATTTTGCAGCCGTTGGCAACCAAAGTCTTTGCGGAATCGAGATCAATTTCTTCCTGAGTTGCACAAGGAAGCGCAATGTCACATTTGACCGTCCAAACGCCTTTGCAACCCTCATGATATTCGGCACTCGGATGAGTTGCGGCATATTCTTTGATACGACCGCGTTTGACTTCCTTAATATCTTTGACCGCCGCG
>CAJOPK010000080.1 GCA_905236255.1 uncultured Selenomonadaceae bacterium
ATTTTGACGACGCGTTATCAGGACAAGCCGTACACTTTCATGATGAACGGGCAGACCGGAAAAGTTGTCGGTTCCCTGCCTTACGACGCGACAAAGGCTTTTCTTTATCCGGCACTTTGCACGGTCGTCTTGATTCCGATTTTGTATTTCATCTTGAAAATGTTTTTGTGAGGAGGCGGAAATATGTTTAGAAAATTTTTTGCTCTCTTCGTATTCGGAATTTTGATTTTCAATTTCTCCGCAAGTTCTGCGGCGGAAGATCAAAATTTGGCAACGTCTTCGGTTTATGATTCGGCGGGACTTTTGACGGATACCGAAATTCAAACTTTGACGATAAAACTTCACAAAATCGAAAAGGCTCACAAAATCCGGATAGGGATAAATATTTTTGACACGATAGGCACAAAAGATCCGCAATACGTTGCAAATTCTCAACTCGACAAATATTTTTCAAACGGCGAAAACGGCGGCATTTGTTTAATTGTTGCGATGGAAAGTCGCGATTGGTGGATTTCGACCGATGTAAATATGCAAACGCGAATTACAAAGACCGGAGGCGGTTTTGATTATTTGAGAAATGCCTTTGTCCACAAATTGACCGACGGCGATTTTTACGGCGGTTGCAATGCCTATCTTGACACGATTGACGAACTTATGACTTATTACGAGCAAAACGGGCATCCTTACGATCCGTCGGAAGGATTTAATCCGATTGCGGCAACGGCGGCGGTCTGTCTTGCAATTTTGCTCGGCGTATTTATTCGCAACATTTTAATCGGCTCCATGAGCAACGTCCGGAAAGCAACGGAAGCCGGAAACTATCTTGACAAGTCCGAAGTAAACATTACACTTCGTCGCGATACCTACCTTTTCACAAACGTCCAAAGACGCGAAAAATCCCGAAAAGGCGGCGGCGGCGGTTCTTCGGGCGGAGGAAGTCACGGCGGCGGCGGCGGTAAATTCTAAAATTTTGAGAGGATTGATAAAATGCCCGATTTGAAAAAAGATTCGACCGGCGAAAATAAAAATAAACCCAAAATTAAAATTCATTGCACTATGTGCGGCAAAAAATTGAAAGAAGATGAAGCACTTGTACATAAAAATTCCGAAGGCGAAAAAGTGATAATTTGCTACGATTGCTTTGAAAAAGAAGTCGGTGTCGATTACAAAACTTTTATGTACAGAAGAGAAGCGGCAAAGCAAACTCTTTTTGCAACGATTTTTTGTCTGGGAGTTTCGATTTATGCCTTTATCGAAAAAGGTCCTTTGTACGGGATCGGCGGTCTGATTGTCACCGTCTTGATTTTCCTTTTCGCCGGCAAGGCACGTTAAAAAATTTGACGATTGAAATAAAATTTTCGGGGAAAAATTATTCTCCGTTTTTTTGTGTTTTTTGACGGTCAACCTCCGGGCAGGAAAATCAAAATTTTTGTCGAATTTCCAATTCCGCAAAATTAAAACGAGATTAAAATAAAGGTCGGTGAGACAATGGGAGAAAATGATGCGGTACTCAAGAAGGCGGTCGAAAACCTTCGCCGCAACATCGACAAACAAAAAGCGGCAGACGATGCCGCAATAAAAAGAGCGGTCGTCACAATCAAGGTTTTCGGGGTCGGCGGCGGCGGAAACAGTGTCTTAAAGAGGATTGCCGAAAGTGATTTTCTTGACATTGAACTTGTTGCCATAAACACCGATCCGCATGCCTTGACGGGACTGGGCAACGTAAAGATTCTGCAAATCGGAGAGCAGATTACCAAAGGTCGCGGCACCGGCGGCAGAGTCGAACTCGGCGAACAGGCCGCAAAAAATGACGAAGAAAATATCAAAAATATGATGGTCGGCGCGGATATGATTTTCATTACCGCCGGCATGGGGGGCGGCACCGGTACGGGCGCGGCTCCGGTCATAGCAAAAATTGCAAAGGAACTGGACATTTTGACGGTCGGCGTTGTTACACTTCCTTTCAAATTTGAGGGCATGAGAAAACAGCGCATAGCAAACGAAGGCATTATAAAAATGCAGTCGTATATGGACGCGCTGATTGTCGTCAAAAACGACAACCTGATGAAGTTGCCGGAAAATCGCGAACTTTCGATAGTCGACGCTTTTCATGCGGCGGATTCCGTTTTGAGACAGGCGATTCGTTGCGTTGCCGAACTGATTTTGACGATCGGCGTTGTCAATTCCGATTTTGCCGACATTACCACGATTTTCAAACAAAGTGCCTCCAGCGATGCAATTTTGGGTATCGGCAGAAGCAACATCAGCGCGGTTAAAGCGGTTCAGCAGGCGATTGAAAGTCCGTTGATAGATCGTTCTTTGAAAGGCGCGCGCGGTATTTTGCTCAATATCACCGGCGACGAAAATCTTCCGCTTTTCGACGTAAATGAGGCGGCAAGTTACATTTACAGCCAGACTGAGGACGACGTAAATATAATTTTCGGCGCGGTCATTGACAAGAATATGAACGGCGTTGTTCAGGTCACGATAATTGCGACGGATTTTGTCGACAGCCTTGCACTTAAATCTCCCTCAGTCGAAGTTCCCAAAGCGGCGGTTACCGTTTCAAAAGATTTTGCGCTTGACACTCCGAAATTTTCGGACACAAAACCCGCCGCCAAAAATCCGAATTTGCTGATCCCGGATTTTATGAATATGAGAAAAAATTCGGACGGGTAAATTATGGACGAAAGATTTCAGAGGACGCGACTTTTAATCGGCGAAGAGAATTTTCAAAAATTGCAAAATTCGACGGTTGCGATTTTCGGTATCGGCGGGGTAGGTTCTTTCACCGTTGAAGCATTGGCACGCAGCGGAGTCGGTCATTTGGTTTTAATCGACAAAGACGACGTTGACGTTACAAACATTAACAGGCAGATTCACGCGACGACTTCAACCGTCGGAAAGTCAAAAGTTGAAGTCATGCGCGAAAGAATTTTGGAAATAAATCCGGCGGCAAAGGTCGATGTGATTCAAAAGTTTTATCTGCCCGCCGACCGGGAAGAAAGCTTTTTTATTTGCAAGTACGACTACGTCGTTGATGCGATTGACACGATAACGGCAAAAATTTCTCTGGTCGTCGAATGTGCCGAAAGAAAAATTCCGATTGTGAGCAGCATGGGAGCCGGCAATAAGATTGACGCGACAAAATTTAAAGTTGCGGATATTTATAAAACTTCGACGGATCCGGTTGCAAAGGTCATGCGGAAAAAATTGAAGGAACTCGGAATAAAAAATTTGAAAGTCGTTTATTCCGACGAAATTCCGCAAAAGATAAATCCCGGAAATTTGACCGGAAAAGTTATCGGCAGTATTGCCTTTGTCCCGTCGGTTGCGGGATTGATTCTTGCCGGAGAGGTTATAAAAGATTTGACGGATTGGCAGAGTGTGAAATGAAAATAAGTGTAATCGGTTGCGGACGTTGGGGAAGTTTTCAAGCCTGGCACGCCGCAAAAATATTGAATCATGAAGTCGTTTTGTACGGGCGCGAAAGTTCCGCAAACATGAAACGACTTGAAGAAAACGGCGGAAACGAATACCTTAAACTTCCGGAAAATGTCCGCCTTTCAAAAAATCTTGAGGAAACTTTGAATTTTGCGGAAGTCGTAATAATTTCCGTCGGCGCGCAGAATTTGAGATCGCTTGTCCGAGAAATTAAAAATTTTCCCGGCGTTTCCGAAAAAAAATTTGTCCTGTGCATGAAAGGACTTGAAAGCGGTACCGGCAAGAGATTGACGACCGTTTTTAATGAAGAAATGCACAATTCCGAAGTTGACGAATTGCAGCCGATAAAGCGCGATGATTTTGTCCCGAGTAATTTAACTTCCGTTTTCGGAAACGATCTTCAAAATTCAAATTTTGCGAACGAAAAAATTTCTTTAAAAGATGAAGTAAATTCGCCGGTTGCAAATTTGATGACGGATTTAAATATCGTCAAACCGGCCGGAAATGTTGCGGTTTGGGCGGGGCCGGGTCATGTTCAGGATTTTGTTGCCGGGATACCGAATTGCATGGTAATTTCTTCCGCAAGCGAAAATTTGACGCATGAACTTGTGGAGATTTTCAAAAGTCCGTTGATTCGTTTTTATTACGGCAAAGATTTAATCGGAACGGAAATCGGCGCGGCTGCCAAAAATGTAATGGGACTTGCCGCCGGTATGCTTGACGGATTGAATCGGACAAGTTTAAAAGGCGCGCTGATGGCTCGCGGGACGGCTGAACTTTCCCGGCTTGTTGCGGCTTTGGGCGGCGACAAGATGACGATTTACGGATTGAGTCATTTGGGCGATTATGAGGCGACGCTTTTTTCAAAACACAGTCACAACAGGCAATTCGGAGAAGATTTTGTAAAAGGCAAAAAATTCGACAAACTTGCCGAAGGCGTGGAAACTGCGGCGGCATTGATGAAACTTTCCGAAATGACCGGAGAGGAATTGCCGATAAGTAAGACGGTTTACGAAATTTTGCATAAAGGGCGGAATCCGGAAGAGGCATTGATGCAACTCTTCCTGCGTTCCGTCAAAGCCGAATGATGTTTTGTATTTATCCCGAGGGGGTGGCATGAGTGAATATAGGAGACAGAGTAGTATATCCGATGCACGGTGCCGGCGAGGTGGTCGGCATTGAGGAAACGGAAGTGGGCGGCGTTTTAAATTCGTATTATGTTTTGGCTCTCCCGATGGGGAGTTTAAAACTCATGTTGCCCGTCGATAAAGCCGGAGAAGTCGGACTTCGCGAAATAATCGCGCCGGAAAAAGTCAATGAAGTAATCGAAGTTTTGAAACAGGATCCGGATCCGGTGCAGGGAAGTTGGAACAAACGCTTTCACAATAACCTTGAACGTCTGAAAACCGGCGATATTATGGAAGTTGCGACAATCGCCCGCAATCTTTCAAAACAAAACGCAAAGAAAAAAATTTCCGGCGGGGAACGTCGTCTGCTTGATCTTTCGCGACAAATTTTGATAAGCGAATTGGTTTTTGCTTGCGACAAAACTCCGGAAGAAGTCACCGAAATGATCGACGAACTTATAGGTTCCGTAAGTTAAAAAATTTTCTCGTATTTTTAAGGGGGCGTTTTTGCAGTGAAAAATCACTTTGCCGGAAAAATTTTCGGCGTATTTTTTTTGCTTGCCTGCTTTATTTTTCCGCAAATTGTTTCCGCCGAAAAAAATGATTGGCATGAAAAAAATTACAATTTCAAGATTATAAAGAAAATTGTTTTGTTCGATACGACTTTTGAGGCGGAAATCGAAAATGAAGTTATGAAGAAAATTTTGAACGAGTTCGTCGAACAGTTTGCCGAAAAAAATAAATTAAACGTCATTACCTCGGAACAAGCGGAAGCCCGTTCAATGACAGCCGAAAATGCCGGTGAATTTGCGGACGTTTATGTTAAGCCGAAAATTACTTTTTGGAGGGATTCTTCTTATATGGTTCCGGAGCGTACGGTTTGGGAAACGAAAACCATAACCCGCAAAAAGAACGGCAAGGAAGAGAAGATAAGTATTCCCACTCCGGTAACTTATCCGCCGCGCCGGGTTGATGTTTCCGAAATTACTTCGGTCTTTGAAGTTTTTGACGCAAAAACCGGAAAAGCAATTTTCATGCGTGAAGATGTTCGCAAACGTGAAAATCTTCATGCTCAAAAAAATATGTTCGGCAGAATGTGTAAAGACTTTTTCACGGATTTTGCAAAGTTGACGCATTGAAATATAATATTTTGAAACCAAAAACGATCAAACACTTAACGCGTTCGATCGTTTTTTACAGATTAGATTTTTCGCAAAATCGATTCAAAAATGTTTCGCGCCAAATCTCCGGGTACATCCTTTAAAGCGGCTTGCTTTGAACGGTTGCAATGTTTGCAAAGTCCCTGCAAATTAAATGAATTGTCCGGACCGCCATATTTTTGAGGAATTATGTGATCCACATCAATATCCTCTTTCCGGAAACTTTTTCCGCAACGTTTACATTTGTACCAACCATGATCGGATTTATTTTCTTCAAAATGTTTATCTCTGTAACCCATGTGACACCTCGCAATCTCACAAATGTAAAGTTATTCAAACCGTCTTAAAATCTTTGCGGGCGGTTAAAGTTTGAGTATGATTTGAATCAATGGCAACCTTCCCCTTTGCCAAAGCTATACCGAAACTTGCAGCTGCGGCACCGGCGGCTGCCGCCAACAATGCCGGAACGGCTCCGTGCTCCGTAAGATCGACACTTATTGCAGGTTTTTTGTAAACTTCTTTCAAAACAATCACTCCAATGTCAAAATTTTTTTCCATTGCAAATCGCGAATTATTTCGGAAATATCATTTTCGACCTCATGTTCCGCAACTTCATATTTGTCAAGGAATTTATTTTTTATATCGGCAACGGTATTTTTTCCGTCAACACATCCGATAAAAAATTTTGCCGTCGAGTTGAAATAATAGAGAGAAAGACTTTCCGCGCAAATAATCAGCATATCGTCGTTGTCCCGTGCCTTGACAAAATTACAATGCGGAATTTTGTTTTTAAGCCACTCAAATACCATTTCAATCTCCCTCAAATTTCGTCAACGACGGCAATTTTTCCGAAGGACTCGCCTTAACCGCATTCGTTATTGCACGACCCGCGGCATATCCCACAGCCGACCCGACAATTGCCGCCACGGCAGCCGGAAATGCGGAATCTTTCAAACTTGATGAAACTTCCAAAGTCCCGGCATTTACCACTGCGGGACGAGAATAAATTGTTTTCATTTGACCAATCCTCCTCTTAAAGTGCCAAATCAACATCAACGTGATTTTTTACATTTCCCGCTTGCAAATCTTCATCAATCGCGGCCACAAAATTTTTCACCGCATCGGATTTCCAAGCGTCAATTCCTTTTTCGGACCAAATATCCTTTATCGGCTTTTCCAAAACATTGCCGATGGTGAACGGTGCCATACAATCAAGCCGAAAATCTCCGTTCGGTCTGATTATACCGCCCGCATTTACCTCATTCATATAACGCTCCATTTGAATTTTGAGTTCCGCCGAACGCTGAATTGTAATTTTGCCGGCATATTTTTTGCCGAGTTCCTCAATTTCTTCGTAAAGCAAATTTTTTTGATCTTCACTCAAAATAATTTCTTTATGCTCATAAGCGCGACCGCTCGGCATCACTTCACCCAAAATTATCGAATTTGCGCCAAGTTGATAAGCAAGATTTATCATATCCTCAACAAACGGCAAATTTTTGGGAGTGACCGTGTGTGCAATTACCAAAGGAATCCCGACATCACTTATTTCAAGCGCGCCGTTTACCGCTTTTTCAAAACTTCCTTTAACGCCCCTGAACTCGTCATGAATTTCGGAGGTTGATCCGTCAATCGAAATTTGAAACCAAAAATAACGGTATTTCGCAAATCTTTTGACTTTTTCTTTTGTGAGCAGGAGAGAATTTGTTATCACGACAAAACTCGTACCGTCATCGTGCAAAATATCCATAATGTCGAAAAGTTTGTCACCCAAAAGCAAAGGTTCCCCGCCGGAAATTATGCATTGAAAAATTCCGCCGTCCGAAACAATTTGCCTTGAAAGTTCACACCATTTTTCCGGTGTCATCAAAGTTTCTCTGTCAACATCACCGGAGCGGTTGTAACAATGCTTGCATTTCAAGTTGCATTGTCCGGTAAGTTCAAACTGCAAAGTAATCGGATAATTGAATTTTTTCGGATAAGCACCCAAATTTTGCAAAGCCGAAATGTTTTGTTTGACCGCCTGCAAATTTCGCTCGTCCAATGTTCGATACTTCTTGATATAATTCTTCAATTCCCCATCTCCCGAATTTTTTTGCAAAGTTCCTTAATCATTTTGTGAAAATCGGAAACGGTCATATCGGAATAAAAATTTTCGTAAACATATTTGCCGTTGCAGACGGGCGGTCTGTCGGGATAAATTTCGCATAAACTTTTTTCGGTCAGGTGTATGCAAACACCGTCGCCTCTGTCCAAATTTTTTATCGGCTCAACCAAATTTATGTGACGGCAACAGTTACCGCATTGTTTGCAATCATAAGGATAATACTTTTCCATGACCGTTTCCTTCCGATAATTGCAACAACTTTGACTTCACTTCCGTTGAAAAAGGTCAATGACGTTTTCGACAATCGGCAAATTATTCCCAAAATTCGCCGGAAGCATTATAAAAAAAAAAAACGGCGTGTCAATCGAAAAATTCAGATAATTTTGCAACGGCTGTAGGATTACGATACATTCGTTACAAAAAAATTCACCGACTTTAAAAATTTTTTCGGTGAAAATGGGATTTATGTTCGCCGGAGTAATAACAGCCGACCGGTCACGATTCTGTTTCTTCGTCGGTCAAATAGCAGGAAGGATCGGATTCCCAAAAATCGCCGGTAACCGCCTCAGCCCGCGTCCTAAAATTCCCGTTGCAATTATTCAAAAACTTGCACTTTGCACAGCGTCCCTTCAAAAGCGGCTTTCTGTTTTTCAGACCGGCAAGTATCGGATTGTTTTCGGTATCCGTCCAAATCTCGCCGAATTTCTTTTCGCGAACGTTACCGAAAGTGTGATGTTGAGTGAATTGATCCGGGTGAACATAACCCAAAGGATCCACTTCGCCGAAAGCAATTCCGGAACGATTTCCGCCGTTCATCGAAATATATTTTTTTATCCGGGCGGCGGTTTCGTCGTCCCCGTCTTTCAATGCCTTCAAATACATATAAACGCCGTCGCAGTGATTGTCAACCGTCAAAATTTCCTTTTCAAGCCCGCGCTCCTCAAAATCTTTCGTCCGGCGAATAATCGTATCCATGGCCGCTCGCGATTCTTCCGGAGTGAGGTCTTCGTTTGTCATCTTGTGACCGCGTCCGGAATAAACCAAGTGATAAAAACAAACGCGATTTATTTTCTTTTCCTCTATAAAATCAAAAATCTTTTCAAGTTCTTCAAAATTGTGGCGGTTAATCGTAAATCGCAGACCGACGCGCTGACCGACGGCAACACAATTTTCAATCCCGTGCATGGCAAGATTGTAAGCCCCTTTTACGCCGCGAAATTTGTCGTTCACCTCTTCAAGCCCGTCAAGAGAAATCCCGACGTAACCCACGCCGATCTCTTTAATTTTCCTTGCGACTTCCGGAGTAATCAAAGTCCCGTTCGTCGAAAGTGTCGGACGAACATTTTTTTTCGCGGCATATTCCGCAAGTTCAAAAAAATCCGGGCGAATAAGAGGTTCGCCGCCGGAAAACAACAATACCGGAACTTTAAATTCGGCAAGATCGTCGATAAATTTTTTGGCTTCGCCGGTCGTCAATTCGTCCGAATATTTTTTTGAATCGGATTCCATGTAACAATGCCGGCATTTCAAATTGCAGGTTTTTGTGGAATTCCAGACGACAACCGGTCCCATGCCTTCAGCCGCGCCGGCAGTCATTTTGTGCGCATTTTTTGTATAGCGCAATTTGTCCCCGTAATAATCTCTCGCAAAAAGTAATTTTGTAACGCTTATCAATTATTTCAATCCTCCGGTTTTTTTCGGCAAAACGGCAACCGATTATTTTTTGATATTCTCCAGTGCTTCCGAAAGATTGTCAAAAATTCCGGCACACAATTTTTTCATTTCGTCTGTCGGCGGAGCGGTATCGACAACCATAATTGTCCGGCAACCCGCAGCCGCACCGCCTCTGATGCCGTTGTAACTGTCCTCAAATACATAACATTCTTCCGGCGGCAATCCCAATTTTTTGGCGGCAAGCAGAAAAATATCCGGAGCCGGTTTTCCGTTTTCAACCATATCCGCACCGACGACTTCCGAAAAATATTCTTCAAGTCCGGAAGTTTTTAAATTTCTTTTTATCATTTTCGTCGGGGAACTGCTTGCCACAGCCATTTTAAATCCTTCCGCCCGGAAGAATTCCAAAATCTCTTTTACGCCCTTCATTAAAATCAAATTCTCTTTTTTCTCGGTGGCTTTTTCGACACTGCCTTCGACTTTCTTCAAATATGCGCCGGCATTGATTCCGGGATAAAATTCGTCAATCAATTTCAAAAGACGTGATCTTCCCGATCCGCTTGCGGCTTCGGCAAGTGCAGGTTTTCTTTCGACACCGAAATCGTCCGCAACTTCAATCCAAAATTTTCTGTACAAAACTTCCGTGTCAAAAAGTGTTCCGTCCATGTCAAAAATTGCGCCCTTCATCCGTAAAACTCCCTTCAAAAATCTTTATGACAAAAATATTCCGGACAACCGGCGAAAATCCTTCAAAGCAAAAAAATGTAATTGCCGATTTTCTTGCAGGAAAATCATAAAGTTGGCAGAAAAAGGCAATTCAACGGACGGGTTATCCGCAAACGTTTCGGAAAGATTTTAAGCGGATAATCGTTTAACGGGCTTGATTTGGGAGGAGATTTTTATGGCAACATTCAACGTAAGAGGTAAAAATATCGAAGTCACTCAACCCCTCAGAGAATATGTGGAAAAAAGAGTAGGTAAGATCACAAAGTATTTTGACAATATTGATGAAATTTCGGTTTTGCTCACCGTTGAAAAAGGTCGTCAGATTGTCGAAGTTACCGCCGAAGTTCCGGGCGGACCGGTTCTGCGCGGCGAAGAGTCCACGATGGATATGTACACCTCGATCGACTTGGTCGTCGAAAAACTTGAACGCCAGATTCACAAGCAAAAGACCAAACTCGAAAAACGTATGCGCGAAGGCGGTTTTAAAGCCGATGCCGTCGAAGATGCGCCGACTCGCGTGGATACCGGCGACGGAGCGGAAGAATATCCGATCGTCAAGACAAAGAGATTTGTCGTAAAACCGATGGACGTTCAGGAAGCCATTTTGCAGATGAACATGCTCAATCACAATTTCTTTGTTTTCCGCGAAGCAACGACCAACGAAATTTGCGTCGTTTACAAACGCGCCGACGGTGCTTACGGACTTTTGGAATCCGACAATTAAAAGTTTTTGCGAACAAACAGACAAACGAAAAGCGGGACTTTCGCCGGAAATTCGCCGGTGTCCCGCTTTTAATTTTGTCGATATGTGATTTATGAAATCTCTTCCAAATCTTCCGGATGTTTTTTGATGTAACTGACGTATTTATTGTACTCGTCCTCAAAAGATTTGTCTTCCGATTCCGCAAGCTGAAAAGACAGCAAAGCAACCGACATTATACGCGCAACTTCATGCGCGGCAAAAGTTTCCACAAGTCTTGAAATCGTGCGCGCCGTTTCGTCCAAAAGTTCGCGATCGTCATAATTGAAACGATTGAGCAACAAAAGATCAAACATCTGCTGTTCCAAAGGGGACCAACCGAGTGCCATACCCGCATTGGAGCGCGGGTTTCGATTGTGAATGTCAAAATCTTCGTCAACGTCATCAATCTCAGGAATATAAAGTTCATCATCTTCTTCAATCCGACGTTTTTCCATAAAGTTTCCCTCCCGAAAATCTTATGTTTCAAAATTCTTGCGTGCATTTTACTTGATAACCCGCAAAATGTAAAGACCGCCGGGAAATTTGCACAACTTTTCCCGTAAGTTAAAAATCATTCGCTGCAGAGTTCCGCCGCATTTATGCCGGCAGTATATCCGGTTGACCATGCCGCCTGTAAATTAAATCCGCCGGTAAATCCGTCAATGTCGGCAACTTCACCGACAATGAAAAGCCCTTCGACAATTTTTGACTGCATGGTTTTCGGATTTATTTCCTTTACCGAAACTCCTCCCGCCGTGACGATCGCCTCATCAATCGGGCGCGTTTTTGTCACGGTCAACGGCAAGGCCTGAAGAATTTCGACAAGCCGCAATCTTTCGGATTTTGTTATTTCGTCAACCGGTTTTTCTTCCGGCAAATATGACAGATCCAAAATCGGAGAAATCAATTTTCCGGGCAAAAGTTCGACGAGAGAGTTTTTTATTTTTCTGCCCTTGAATTTTTCAAAATCTCTCAAAATTCTTGCGTCAAG
>CAJOPK010000081.1 GCA_905236255.1 uncultured Selenomonadaceae bacterium
ATGATCGGCGACGAGTCGGGCATCTTCAATTTCCGGAAAACTTTCGGCATCTTTGAGTTTCATGGTAATTCCGAAAACATCATAACCTTGATTTTTCAAAATTGCCGCCGTCAGCGAACTGTCCACCCCGCCGCTCATCGCGACGGCAACTTTTTTACCGTTCAAAAAAATCATCTCCGTTCATTTTTCAAGTTTTTTCTTTGACGAGTGTACTTTTAAAACGAATTTCGGCAAAGCCGCCAATCTTCCGGCGCGTTTGGGTTGGAGCATCGCCCGGAAAAGCCATTCGAGTTTTGCTCTCTGCATCCAAAGCGGCGCACGTTTCATTACTCCCGCCATAACGTCAAAAGTTCCGCCGACACCTATGCTTACCGGCACATTTAATTCGTCTTTGTATTTTGCGAGCCATTTTTCCTGCTTGGGTACGCCGAGTGCCGCAAATAAAATATCCGGTTTTGTCTCCTTGATTTTTTCGACGATTTCCGGTTCATCTTCCGGCGAAAAAAATCCGTTGCGTGTCCCGACGATTTCGATTCCCGGATAAAGTTCCTCCGCTTTCAATTTTGCTTTGTCGGCAACACCCGGAGCGGATCCGAAAAGAAATATTTTGTAAGATTTTTCCGGCGCAATTTTCATCAGTTCCTGTGCCAAATCATACCCGGCAACCCTTTCCGGCATTTCGCAACCCAAATGCCTTGCCGCCCAGACGGTTCCCGCGCCGTCGGGCACGACCAAAGCCGCCGCATTTAAAATATCCTTCAATTCTTCATCTTGCGTTGCCCGCATCAACATTTCGGCATTTGCGGTTGCAACAATCGAAGGTTTTCCGGAGTCAATCAAATTTTCTATAAATTTTACCGATTCCGCCATTGTCAGGGAATCGACATTCACTCCCAAAATTTCAACTCGTTCATTCATCAAAAATTCCCTCTCAAATTTACATTTGACCGGTATGCCGGTCGGCAAAAATTATATCACAGAAAACCCGTTCTTTGAATATTTCAACAAAAAAACTCCCTTCAAAACGTGACAATCTTCAGGATAAGATTAACACGTTTCAAAGGAGTTTTGGTCGTTTTTTTCAGTCTTCAAAAATATTTGGGGAGTGCCGGTTAAAATTAACTTTCGTTTTCCCTTGCGACAAGTTTTTCGGCATTGTACATTTTGCGGAGAGCCGGCTTCTCAATTTTGCCGGTGGCATTGCGCGGAACCTTCGCAAAAATAATTTTTTTCGGGCGTTTATATCGGGGAAGTTCCAAACAAAAATCATTGACTTCATCTTCCGAACATTCAACGCCTTCTTTAATTTCGACGATCGCCGCGCTGATTTCTCCCAATCTTCTGTCCGGGAGACCGATAACCGCAACGTCTTTAACCTTGTCAAATTTGTGCAAAAAGTCCTCAATCTGAACCGGATAAATGTTTTCGCCGCCGCTGACGATAACATCTTTTTTGCGATCGACAAGGAAATAAAACCCGTCTTTGTCAAGCATTGCCATGTCACCGGTCAAAAGCCAGCCGTCTTTCAAAACTTCCGCCGTCGCTTTTTCGTCGTTGTAATAGCAGGTCATGACTCCGGGTCCCTTTACGCAGAGTTCCCCCACTTCACCTTTGGGAACTTCCGCACCGTTCTCGTCAATGATTTTGCACTGCCAACGATAACCGGGAACACCGATCGCACCGACTTTGTTGGTGTTTTCAAGTCCCAAATGAACACAGCCCGGTCCGGTGGATTCGGAAAGCCCGTAATTTGTGTCGTAATCGTGATTGGGGAAATATTTTTTCCAGCGACGAATAAGACTAGGCGGAACCGGTTGCGCGCCTATGTGCATGAGCCGCCATTGTGAAAGTTCATAATCGGAAAGTTTCAAAGTCCCGTCGTCAAGGGCATCGACAATATCCTGAGCCCACGGAACAAGCAACCAAACTATAGTGCATTTTTCCTTTGAAACGGCATCCAAAATAACATTCGGCTTTGTCCCCTTCAAAAGTACGGCACGACTTCCGGCAACAAGACTTCCCATCCAGTGAAATTTCGCGCCGGTATGATAAAGCGGCGGAATACACAAAAAGCAATCGTCGCGGGAAGTCAAATGATGTTTTTGCTCCATTTCCGCCGCCTGCGTCAAACTTTGATGCTTGTGCAAAATGGCTTTCGGAAATCCGGTGGTCCCGGAAGAAAAATAAATCGCGCCGAAATCGTCCTCCGTAATTTCCGGAGCGTTTGCCGGTTTTTCGCCGGAACAATTTGCGACGGACAAATAATAACTTTCCGCAAAACTCGGACAGTTGTCGCCGACATAAATCAACAGACGACCTTTTGAAAGTCTTTCGGCATTTGTTTCGATTCTGCCGATAAATTCGGAGCCGAAAATAATTACATCGACTTCCGCAAGTTCCGCGCAGTAAAGAATTTCCGCCGAATCATATCGGAAGTTGAAAGGCACGGCGATTGCACCGGTTTTCAAAACTCCGAAATAAATCGGCAACCATTCAAGGCAGTTGTACATAATTATTGCAACTTTGTCGCCTTTTTTGACTCCGCGCTCGATAAGCATATTGGCACAACGATTTGCCTTTTCGTCAAAAACGTGCCAGGTAATTTCCCGGCGATAGGGCGCGAAAGAATTTGATTCGATCAAGCTGTATTCTTTCCAAGACATTCTGCGACCGTCGGGTTCCGCCGGATTCAATTCGACAAGAGCAACTTCGTCGCCGTAAAGTTTGGCGTTTCGTTCAAGGTATTCCGTTACGGGCATAAAAACTCTCCTTTAAAACTTTTTTCAAGATGTCCGACGCATATTCTGCAAAGTGAAATTTAATCCTGCCGAATTATTTTAAAGCGGCTTTCATTGACTTGACAAATTCACCGACCGGAACGACCGAATTTTTTCCGTACTTTGCCAAAATTTTTATTATCGCCGAGCCGACTATTACTCCGTCCGCAAATTCGGACATTTTCTTTGCCTGCTCCGGCGTGGAAATTCCAAAACCTATTGCACACGGAATATTTGAATTTTCGCGAATAATTTTTACGATCGGCTTTAAATCGGTTGTAATTTCTTTCCGGGTACCGGTGACTCCCAAACTTGAAACGACATAGATAAAACCTTCCGATTCTTTCGCAATATCGGCAATTCTGTTTTCGGAAGTCGGCGCAATCATATTTATCAGGTCAACTCCGAATTTTTTGCAGACCGGCAAAAATTCTTCCCGCTCCTCAAAAGGAATATCCGGCAAAATCAATCCGTCAATTTCAAGATCTTTACAGGTCGAAACAAATTTTTCCGCGCCGTAAGAAAAAAGCACGTTTGCATAAGTCATAAAGACGAGCGGAATTTTTACGTCCCGGCGCAAATCTTTTACAAACTCAAAAATTTTTTCGGTCGTAACTCCTTCCGCAAGTGCGCGCATATTTGCCTCTTGAATTACCGGACCTTCCGCAGTCGGGTCGGAAAAAGGTATTCCGAGTTCAATCAAATCCGCGCCGGCTTTTACCATTTCGCGAACACAGGCACCGGTCGTTTCCAAATCCGGATCTCCGCAGGTTATGAAAGGTATGAACGCCTTTCCTTTTTCAAAGGCATTTTTTATTTTGATCATGATTAACTCCCTCCATTCGTTTTAAATCAATCTTCTGGCATTTTGTGAGCAGCGGCGTATATTGCCGGCAAAACAAGCAAAGTCAAAACCGTTGCCACGATTAAGCCGCCGGCAATCGCAACCGCCATCGGACCCCAGAAAATACTTGTCATAAGCGGCAACATTCCCAAAATTGCCGCCGCCGCCGTCAACATTATCGGACGAAATCTCAAAATTGCCGAATCGACTATCGCCTCGTGTAAATTTTCG
>CAJOPK010000082.1 GCA_905236255.1 uncultured Selenomonadaceae bacterium
GTCCATCAATTTCAACTCCCGTTAAAAATTTTCGGGCTTATTGTACTACCCGGACGGCGTTTTTGTCCATAAATATTTGCCGGAGAAAAATATGACTTGAAAGACTTCCGTTGAATCCGAAGACCGGTACAAAATTTTTGTGTGCAGGAATTTTGCAACTGTGGTAAAATCAGTCGGATTTTAACCCGAATCGCAGAACGATAAAAATTTTTGGGGGACGGATTTAACAATGAGTCAAATACACAAGTTTAAACACGGAAATGATTTTATACTTTTGGATGTGAACAGTGGCGCGGTTCATGTGATTGACGAAATAATTTTTGACGCGCTTGATTTTTTTGACGGGACAAACGACGGCGAAGTTATCGAAAAACTTTCCGTAAAGTACAAGCCGGAAGAAATTTCCGAAGTATCGGAAGAACTTCATGAACTTATCGACACCGGCGCACTTTTTGCACCCGACATTGAAGTTCCGCCGACTTTCAAGAGCGTCGGTGTCGTCAAGAGTCTTTGTCTGATGGTTGCTCAGGATTGCAATTTGCGTTGCAAATATTGTTTCGGCGCGGGCGGAAGTTACGGCGGCAAACGGGCTGTTATGTCGGAGGAAGCAGGAAAGGCGGCGGTCGATTTCATAATTAAAAATTCCGGATTGCGAAAACATTGTGAAATTGATTTTTTCGGCGGAGAACCTTTGATGAATATGAAAACCGTAAAGGCGGTAACCGAATACGTCCGCAAAAGGGAAAAGGAAACCGGCAAAGTTTTTAAGCTGACTTTGACAACAAACGGATATTTGTTGAGCGACAAAAATATTGATTGGTTAAACGAAAACAATATTTCGGTCGTTTTGAGTTTGGACGGGCGGCGGGAAACTCATGACAATATGCGCCCGAATGCCGCCGGTCACGGCTCTTATGACACGGTTCTGAAAAATTTCAAGAAGCTCGTAAAAAGTCGCGGCGGCGAAAATTATTATATGCGCGGAACTTACACGCGGGAAAATCCGGATTTTACAAACGATGTTCTTTCCATGTACGATGAAGGATTTGATATTTTGTCGGTTGAGCCGGTCGTCTTGAAAGATTCGCCGCTCGGATTCACGGAAAAAGATTTGCCGCGAATATTTGAAGAGTATGACCGCCTGACCGATGTTTATCTTGAAAAACACCGCGCCGGAAAGGGATTTTTCTTCTTCCATTTCAATGTTGATCTGTCAAACGGACCTTGCGTTGCAAAAAGGCTTGCGGGTTGCGGAGCCGGTCACGAATATTTTGCCGTTGCCGAAAACGGGGATCTTTATCCCTGTCATCAATTCGTCGGGCGGGAAAAATATAAACTCGGAACGGTTTTCGACGGCGTTTCGGAAAATGCAAAACCTTTGACGCAATACTTCAGAGAATCGCACGTTTTGAACAAAAACAAATGCCGGGATTGTTGGGCAAAATTTTTCTGCAGCGGCGGCTGTCATGCCAATGCCGATCTGTTTCACGGCGACATCAGGAAACCTTACGAAATCGGTTGCGAAATTCAAAAGAAAAGGCTTGAATGTGCAATTTATGTTCAGGCAATGCTTGCCCTTGAAAAAGAAAAGTGATCAATCCGAAGTCGGATTTAAACTTTGGCAAACGAAAACATAATTTTGCTTTAATCTTCCCGGTGCATTATAATTCGGTAAAAATTAAAAAAATTGTTTGTGAATATTTTACACATATTTTTCCGACATTATTTAACATACCGCAAATCTTTCTATTCCGAGTTTTGACATTACAAATTTCTGTTCCTTTTCCATTTCAATCCGATCATTTTCTTCCATGTGATCATAGCCGATTAAATGCAAAAATCCGTGTACCGTCAAAAAAACGACTTCGCGCAAAAACGAATGACCGAATTCCTCAGCCTGAAGTTTTGCGCGTTCCAGAGAAATTATTATATCGCCCAAAATTTCGGGTTCTTTCGCGCCGAAAACTTCCGGTTCTTCACTTTCCCGGAAGGCAAATGACAAAACGTCGGTCGGACGATCGATGTTTCTGTATTTTTTGTTGAGTTCGTAAATATGTTTGTCGTCGGTCAGGGTTATTCCCAGTTCAAAATTTTCCGTTCCGTATATTCCGGCGGCAACTTCACAAGCTCTTTTTATTTCGCTCAAAATTTCTTCCGGCACTTCCAAATTTTCGGGATCTGTTCCAATTTCGATTATCAAAAAAATCTCTCCTCAAATTTTATTAAAATCCTCAAAATTTCCCTTGCGTAATTTGTCAAAAGTTTTTCCGGCAAAATGTAAAATTTCCTGCCGGGAAATTCAATTTAAATTTCGTTGAGTATCCTTCCGGGCAGGAATATATACCCTTCCGGCGAAAATGTAAAAAACTTTTGAAGAATTGGGGAAAGTTTATCTCAAAAGTGGAACTTATTAAAAATTCTTGTGAAGTGAAAGCCGGAGGGAGTTTCTTATGTATAAGCCGACAGGAAACATAAAAGTTTTGT
The DNA here is from genome assembly GCA_905236255.1 of uncultured Selenomonadaceae bacterium. Lineage (GTDB taxonomy): Bacteria > Bacillota > Negativicutes > Selenomonadales > Selenomonadaceae > Quinella. The sequence continues at coordinate 2,485 of CAJOPK010000082.1, forward strand.
TTATGGCAAGCACCGTTATCGTGACCGTTATTTTACTTGCAGTTCAGACGTTTATAAACGTCAGCCAATTTAAAAGCGAAATGGAAGAACAGGTCGAGGCAACTTTGGAAGCAAAGACCGGAGAAATTGCCGGCGAATTGGACGAAAGAATTTTGCAGATTGCACAAAAGACCGCCGGACTTGCTTTGAATTTGAACAGCATGAAAACCTACGATCCGGACGTAATGTTTGCGCTTGCCGACGGATATACTTTGAGCGACAATTTGATAAACGGCAGCGGGCTTTGGTTTGACAAAAATGCTTACAGTCCGGATATTGAATATTACGGGCCTTATCGTTATCGTGACGGCGGACAAATGAAACTTACGATGGATTACAGCAACGCCGAATACAATTATCCTTCTTTCGGCTGGTTTAAAGGCGCGAAAGCCTCACCCGGCAAAGTTGTTTGGGAAGGACCTTATCTTGACGACGTAAGCGGCGTTACAATGCTTACGAGTGCCGCCGCCATTGTCAAAAACAAAATTCCGGTCGGTGCCGTCACCGTTGACATAGGAATTACCGAATTGGAAAAATATATTCAAGAAATTAAAATCGGTGCAAACGGTTATGCGTTTTTGGTCAGCGCGGACGGTCTTTACCTTGCCGATAAAGACGAATCAAAAAATATGAAGGCGAAAATCACGGAAGAAAGCAACCCGGCACTTGCGGAACTCGGCAAAAAGATCGTCGGCACAACTTCCATGACTTTGGAAGAATCCGATGTTTTCGGTGAGGACGGATATATAATGATCTCGCCGCTGTCGATTGAAAATTTGAAATTGGTTGTTGTTGCGCCGAAATCCGATTATACCGGCGCAATCAACGGCGTAATTTTTTCAAGCATAATCATGGCTTTGATTGTGACGACGGTAATTTGTCTTGTCCTTTACGTCATTTTCAATCGCAAAATAAATGCGCCGATAACTCATTTAATGGAGGCTGCCGGAAGAATTGCGGCGGGGGATTTGCGCGGCGAAATTCAAATTCATTCAAATGACGAAATGGGCGCGCTTGCATCTTCCCTTAAAGATATGGTTGAAAATTTGAAGAAGATTATCGGCAGCGTAAATTCCATGAGTGAACAGGTCGCCGCCGCAAGTGCGGAACTTACCGCCACCTCCGAACAGAGTTCGCAAACTTCCCACAGGGTTGCCGAATCAATCGGAAATATTGCAAACGGCGCATCGATGCAGGCACAAGAGGCAAAAAGTATTCGGGATACCGTCGAACAGGTTACAAGTCATGCCAAAGATGTTTCAACAAGTACCGGCGCCGTTGCCGCCGAAGCCGTCAATGCACGCGAAAGTATAGTGAGCGGCAGAACCGCAATCGGCGATGCCGTCAATCAAATGAACAAAATTACCGAGAGTACCGACAGTATAAGAGCGTCAATAGAAAAACTCAGCGAAGGCAGCAAGAAAATTGACGAAATTGTCACAATGATTTCAAGTATTGCCGAACAGACAAATTTGCTTGCATTGAATGCGGCGATTGAGGCGGCAAGAGCCGGTGAAGCGGGGCGCGGTTTTGCGGTCGTTGCCGATGAAGTCAGGAAACTTGCCGAACAGACGAATACTTCTTCACAACAAATTGCGGAACTTGTAAAGGCAAACGGAGCGGATATGACCTCCGCAATCGAAGCGTCAAATGTCGGCGCGGAAAGTGTCCGGAGCGGAATTGCCACCGTAAAATCCGCCGATGAGGTTTTCCAATCGATCGTCACCGTTATTGATACTCTTGTTGACAATATCAACGGCATTTCTTATTCCGTCAACGATATGGCAAAGGAAAATGAAGCAATGCTTTCGGCGAGCATCAGCATAAACGAACGCAGCAATTCAAATTTGGAAGAAGCTCAATCCGCCGGACTTGCAACGGACGAACAGACAACTTCCATGAGCGAAATTGCCGAAGCCAGCCGCAGTCTTGCCGAACTTGCCGCAAATCTTAAATTTGAAGTGAATAAGTTCAAATTGTAGGAGATGATTAAGATGACGCAGGAAGAAAGAATCGACAGATTGGAAGCAAAAACAAGCGAATTGGACAGAAAAGTTGATTTGATTGCCGCAAAAGTTGACGCAACACTTGAAGGACTTAACGATTTTAAAGCGGAAATGCGTCAACAAAATGAAATGCGCGCAAACGAAATCCGTTCGCTCGGCGAAAAAATTGAAAATATAGGCGCACATGTTCGCAATTTGTCGATAACCGCAATGATAGGTATAGGTGCAATGGTTTTGACTGTTGTATTCTTTGTGAACGGTACGACAAGCAGGGACATACCTCAACAAATACCCGCACAACCGCCTGCACAAACAACGACTTTGAAAGTCATTCCGAAATAATTCTTGATTTTTAAATCGGAGGATATGAGAGATAAAAAATTTTTTTGAAAAATTTTGAATGATAAACTATAATGTTTAAAATTTTTCGTATTTCCGGCAGAAAA
>CAJOPK010000083.1 GCA_905236255.1 uncultured Selenomonadaceae bacterium
AAATGGAAACCCATTCCCGGACGTTTCAAGGATTATATTGCCATGCCGAAAAGCAACGGCTATCAATCACTGCATACGACGGTGATGGCTTTGGGGTATCCGCTCGAAATTCAGATTCGCACTTTCAAAATGCACAAAATTTCCGAATGGGGAATTGCCGCACATTGGAAGTATAAAGAAAGCGGCAAAAGTGTCGTTGCCGGCAAAAAAGGCGACAAGAAAATGTCATGGCTCCGGCAAATGGTCAATCTTCAAAAAGATATAAAAGATCCGAAAGAATATCTCGAGGCCTTGAAATTTGACGTTTTCAGCGACGAGGTTTTTGTCTTTACCCCGACGGGAGATATTATTTCACTTCCGAAAGGTTCCTGCCCGATTGATTTTGCTTACCGGATACATACGGAAGTCGGTCATCATTGTGTCGGCGCAAAGGCGAACGGCAGGATCGTTCCGCTTGAATACAAATTGCAGAACGGCGATTTTGTCGAAATAATTACAAACAAGTCCAACAACGGTCCCAGTCGCGATTGGTTAAACATTGTTGCGGCAAGCGATACGCGCAATAAAATTCGCGGCTGGTTTAAGCGCGAAAATCGGGAAGAAAATATTCTCGAAGGTCGCGAAATGATAGAACACGAAATAAAGCAGCTCGGTTACGACAAAAAAGCACTTTTAAAAACCGGACGACTTGAAGAAGTTGCCGAAAAATTGAGTTTGCCGGGTGAGGACGATTTGCTTGCCGCCGTAGGTTTCGGCGGACTTGCCCTGCGCACGGTAATAACGAAACTTGTCGAACTTCACAAAAAAGATTTGGCTGAATCGACTTCTCCGGACGTTTCCGCACTTTTGAGCGAGATCAAACATCCGGAAAGAGATTCCAAAGACGTAAAGATAAAAACCGGCAACGGAGTTTTGGTCGAAGGCGAGAGCGGGTATTTTGTAAGATTGGCAAAATGTTGCAATCCCATTCCGGGCGATGAAATTTCCGGATACATTACGCGGGGGCGCGGCGTTTCCGTTCACCGGGCTGACTGCCCGAATATTTTGAACGGCGCGGATTTGGAGCGAATGATTGAAGTTGCTTGGGAAGTTGACAACGATCTTGCTTACACGGTTGAGATTGAAATTGTTTGCAACGACAAGAGCGGGGTTTTGTCGGAACTTTTTGCAATTCCCGCCGGAATGGGTTTGAATATTCATTCCGTTCATGCCGCACCCAACAAAAACAATAAAACCTCAACCGTTGATATGGGAATTGACGTTAAAAATGCTTCGCAGGTTACAAGCATAATGACACAAATGCGCAGACTTTCGGACGTTTACAGCGTTACGCGTCCGATGATTATTTCAACTCAGGAGTGAGCAGTGGTCAGATCGACAGGCGGACAGCCGCCGGCACTGACCGGCTGAAAAACTTACAACCAAAAAGGAGGGTCTTATACCGATGGAAAAGAAAAATTACCGCCGCGATGAATTGAGAAAAAAACTTTCCGACGGCGGGTACAGAATGACTCCCCAGCGAAGAACAATTTTGCAGATTTTTACGGAGGACGAGAGTCGCCGCCATTTGAGTGCCGACGATGTCCTCGAAATTCTGCGCGAAAAAGATTCACACATCGGAATTGCAACGGTCTACAGAAATCTTGAACTTTTGTGCAAGCTGGGATTTTTGACCGATATGGAATTTGGTGACGGCTGCACCCGTTACGAATTGAATACGATAAATCCGGAAGTGCATCATCATCATCATTTGATTTGCCTTTCCTGCAAAAAAATCACCGAATTTAAAGGGGATCTTTTGGAAGATTTGGAAAAGGCAATAGGAAGGCAATCCGGTTTTAAGGTAGTAAATCATGAGCTGAAAGTTTTCGGCTATTGCAAAGAATGTCTGGAAAAAAATCTTGACAAGAATTGATGCAAAAATTTTCGATTTTGTAATTTGTTTTTAATCGTTTCCGAATTGTGTTTTAATTTTTTTGCGTATAATGCAAAATAACCAAAGTCCTTGTGCGGTATTTTTCCGGAAAGGAAAAGTTACCGATTTTGTAAAAAGGGTTTTAAGTGAAAGGATGGTTCTCTTATGAAGTCTTTCAAAAAAAGATTTTTGGCGGGATTCACGGCGGGTACTCTTTTGTTCGCCGGAGCCGTCGGAAGTGTTTATGCGGCGGAAAAACCGGACAATCGTCCGCCCGGTCAACGTCAACAAATTGACGTTAATGCGCTTGCAAAAGAAATCGCAACGCAATATGACGTAAACGAAAAAGAAGTTCTTGCCGCTCTCAAAGAAGAACGCCCGATGGACGACATTTATTATGCGGCAATGCTTGCGAAAGTCAGCGGAAAATCTTTCCGGCAGGTCTTTGCGATGAAATCCGATTGGTTTGACGTTATGAAGGCACTCGGAATTACCCGCGAAAAATATGAGGCGACTCTCCGGGAAATGATGGCTGAGGATATTGCCGCCCGCAGTGATCTTGACGTTAAAACCGTCAACGAACTGATGAACAAACATTACAGCCCGCGTGACATTCGCATTGCCGGCAGAATCGCGAAAGCGTCCGGCAAAAATGTTCAAGAAATTCTCGACAGCAAAAAACTCAATCAGCGTTGGCTTGATGTCGCAAAAGAGTTGGGCTTGGGACCGGAAGTCGTTCGTCCGCGCACTCCCGCAGATGAACAGGAAGATGCCGAAGCCGGTCAGGGCGCACAACCGCCTCGGGAACAACCCGCTCAATAACGGTAAATAATTTGCAAAATTAAGGAAGTGATTTAAATGAAAAAGTTTTCAAAACTTTTTGCGGCGTTTGCGGTCTGCGGAGCATTGACTTTCGGATTCAATTCTACAAATGTTGAAGCGGCTGAAGTTTCCGCCGAAAATGTCGTTGCGGCGGTCGTTTCGCCGACCGGAGTAAATGAAGTTCAAACTCAAGATTTGTACGGGCCTCCTCCGCATCGTCGTCCCCCGCGTTGATGATGATTTGGTAAAACGGAATTGAAAAAGTTTTGTGCTTAAATATAAACCGGTTTGCGTAAGTGAAAACCATGCAAACCGGTTTTTCGTGTGGAAGAAAGATTTTTTAATAAAATTTTTTCAGTAAAGCGGATATTTTTCAGAGAGTGCCGCAACGCGATTTCGCGCTTCCGTTTTTTTGTTTTCGTCCGCAGGATTGTTCAAAACAAGCGCGATAATATCCGCAACTTCTTTCATATCCTCCTCTTTAAATCCGCGTGTTGTGAGTGCCGGGCTTCCCAAGCGCAATCCGCTTGTGACAAACGGGCTGAGCGGCTCAAAAGGAATCGTATTTTTGTTGGCGGTAATGTTTACTTCGTCCAAAACATTTTGCGCGTCTTTTCCGGTAATATTTTTGCTTGTAAGATCTACCAACATCAAATGATTGTCGGTGCCGCCGGAAACAATTCTGAACCCGTCTGCCTGCAGAGTTTCGGCAAGGATTTTTGCATTTTTGACAACTTGCGCGGCATAATCTTTAAATTCCGGTTGAAGTGCTTCACCGAGTGCGACGGCCTTTGCCGCAATTACATGCATGAGAGGGCCGCCCTGTATTCCGGGAAAAATTGCCTTGTTGAATTGTTTGCCGAATTCCGGATCTTTACAGAGAATCATACCGCCGCGCGGCCCGCGTAAAGTTTTGTGGGTGGTTGTGGTAACAACGTCGGCATATTCCATAGGGCTCGGGTGAAGTCCCGCCGCAACAAGTCCGGCAATGTGTGCAATGTCAACCATGAGATATGCGCCGACTTTTTTTGCAATTTCGGAAAGGCGCGGAAAATCTATAATCCGGGAATAAGCCGATGCTCCGGCAAGAATAAGTTTCGGCTTGACTTGAATTGCCGTCTTTTCAAGTTCGTCGTAATCGATAGTTTCGGTTTTCTTGCTTACGCCGTAAGGAACGACTTTAAAATATTTGCCGCTCATGTTTACCGGACTTCCGTGAGACAAATGCCCGCCGTCGGTCAAATTCATTCCCATGTAAGTATCGCCGGGTTGCATGAGTGCAAAGAACGCCGCCATATTTGCCTGCGCGCCGGAGTGCGGCTGAACATTTGCATAACCGGCTCCGAAAAGTTTTTTCGCCCGTTCGATTGCAATATTTTCGACAACATCGACAAATTCGCAACCGCCGTAATAGCGTTTGCCCGGATAACCTTCGGCGTATTTGTTTGTGAGAACGCTGCCCTGAGCCTCCATTACCGCACGACTTACAATATTTTCGGACGCGATGAGTTCGAGTTTTGTGCGTTGACGATTGAGTTCTTTATCAACCGCCGCAAAAACTTCCGAATCTTTTTTCATTCCTTCATTCAAATTCATTCCGTAAACCTCCAAATCATTTTGTGATTGCCGGAATTATAATATAAAAAATTTCTCCCCGCAACCTTGACAAAAACACAAACGGCAACAATTAACTTGAAAATTATCGACCGTCAAACAATTTCCCGGACAATCCAATTCCCTTTTCCGTCAAGATTTAATTCGATATTGTGCATTTTGAAAAGTGTGGAGCGGTGACCGACGCTGACGACCGTCGTATTCGGCAAAACTTCGCCGATTTTTTTGTACATTTCGACTTCCCGCAATTCGTCCAGCGCGCTTGTCGCTTCGTCCAAAAATATAAATTCCGGCGCCGACAAAATCACGCGGGCAAATGCAAGTCTTTGTTGTTCCCCGAGCGAAAGTATCCGGCTCCAATCTTCCGCCGAATCAAGTTTTTGTGAAAGTTCCGGCAATTCGACCGCCTTCAAAATTTCGGCAAGTTTTTCATCGGAAGGCGCATCTTTTTCCGGCAGGGGGTAGACCAATGCACGGCGCAAAGTTCCGAGCGGAAGATAGGGCTTTTGCGGCAAAAACATTGACCGGGAATTTTTCGGAATTGAAATTTCGCCGGACGCATAAGCCCATATTCCCGCAAAAGTCCGGAGCAGTGTGGATTTTCCGCAACCGGAAAGTCCGGTGACAAGCAAATATTTTGAGTTCGGTAAAGTCAGCGAAAGATTTTTCAAAAGTTCACGCCCGTCCGGAAGTGAAACATTTAAATTTGAAATTTTGAGTTCCGGCGATTCCGAACGAATGACCTTGCTCTTTATGTTTCGTGCCTCCTCCATGTGTTCCGTAAATCCCGAAAGTCGATGAATTACCGCCGCCAAATTTGCGAGAGTGTCATAAGATTCGACGAAAAAACTCAAAGCGTCCTGAACCCTGCCGAAAGCGGAAACCGTCTGCATAAGTCCGCCGAGTTGAATTTCGTTTTTGAAATAGCGCGGAGCCGCCATGATCAGCGGGACGATTACCGCAAGCTGTGCATAACCGTTGACGTAAAAATTCAAATGTTTCGTTTTGGTCATCAGCTTGAAATAATTTTTTATGACTTCCGAAAATTTCAAATCGAAAACTTCCATCTCCGCTTTTTCGCCGCGATAAAAGGCAATACTTTCCGAATTTTCGCGAACGCGCATCATTGCAAAACGAAAGTCCGCTTCAAATTTCTGCTGATCGAAATTCAAACCGATAAGTTTTTTCCCGACCTTGTGAGAAAGCCAAGTTCCCAGTCCGGAATAAACGAACGAAAACCAAAACATATATCCGTAAATCACAATTTCCGTCCCGCCGAGATCAAAGGAAAAAGACCCGGAAAGTTCCCACAAAACAACTCCGAAAGCGGCAAGCGTCGTAAGCTGTTTCAAAAATCCGATTATCAACATCAAAGTCAAATTTACAAATTGCGAAATATCTTCCGAAATACGCTGATCCGGGTTGTCCGTCGCATCCTGCATTTTGTAATAAGTTTGATTTTTCGTCCATTCGTCAAGGTATCGATTGGTCATCCAGGTACGCCAACGGATTTGCAACATCTGACGAAGGTAAATAGCATAAACCGCTATGCAAATGTATGTAAATGCAAGTGCCGAAAATTTTCCGACCAAGTACCAAAAAGAGTCCGCCTCATAATTTTGCAGGGCGTTGTAAAATTCGTTGTACCAGCTGTTAATTTGTACGAGAAGGTAAACCGTCGCAAAATTTAAACCTATGACAACTCCCAAAAGTCCCCGCGCTTTTAATTTTTCTTCAGAGCTCCAGTAACCCTTAAAAAGCGACCAAAAGCCGCGAAACAAATTTTTACTTTCCACAAAAAAATAACCTCTCCTCATGAAAATCTCTGTCATCGGCATATCGTGACCGACCGTCAAAATTATCCGATATTACACGATAATTTTAACGAAATCCGTCGTTGTTGTAAATACAAATTATTTGGGCAAATTGCAATTTACACAATTTACAAATTTTAAATATAGTACAGAAAAATAATAAACTTATTGCAATTTGATTATTTATTTAATATAATCAAAAAGGTGTTTGTACCGTTTAACACATAAACGACAGACCACGGTGTGGATTCGGCTTCAATTTATTTGATTTCCGTCGTCAGTGAATCAAAATTTATGGCTTGATTACGTCAGGCAAGACACTGATGACACTATGGATGCCGGCAGTATGAAATTCAGGTACAAACAGGCAATCAAAAAAGTATTCCCGATACTCTTGGGACGACGGGATAGAGGGCGGGTGTTGCGCCCTTTGTTGTGGCGAGTCTGACGAAAAAGGACGAACCGGAGCATAAAGAAAAATAATAAATTCGTTGATGAATTTTAATGTTTTTATCGTTTTTCGCAGCATACTTATACAAAATTTTTTAAGGAGATGTTTAACGGTGTTTTTTGGAAAGAAATTTAAACTGATGTCGGTTTTGACCGGCGGATTGTTGGCTTGTTCAATGTTTGCCGGTTGCGGCGGTGACGGTGCCGGCGGCGGCAATGCCGACGAAATCGTTGTCGGATCAAATTTTGAGTTGACCGGCAACCACGCTCAATACGGCACAAACGCAAACAACGGTTTGAAACTTGCCATTAAGGAAATTAACGATGCCGGCGGCGTGAACGGCAAGAAAATCAAATTGGTTGAGGCGGACAGCAAATCCGAAACTGCCGAATCGGTCAACGCGGCGACCAAACTTATTTCAGATGACAAAGTCGTTGCGATCGTCGGGCCGGCTGTTACCGCAAATGTTATCGCCGAATCTCAGGTTGCCACCGACAACAACATTCCCATTATCGGGCCCTGCGCGACCAATCCGGACGTTACGGTTGAAGGCGGCAATTTGAAAAAATTTGTATTCCGCAGTTGCTTTATCGACCCGCAACAGAGTGAAGTTATGGCGCAATTCGCCGCAAAAGATTTGAACGCGAAAACCGCGGTACTTTATCTTGATTCCAGCTCCGATTATTCAAAGAGCTTGGGCAAAATCTTCAAAGAAAAATTTGAAGAAGACGGCGGCAAAGTCGTAATGGAAGAGGCTTTCCTTGCAAAAGATCAGGATTTTAAAGCCGCTCTTACCAAAATTAAAAACGCAAACGCCGATGTAATTTTTGTTCCGGCTTATTATGAAGAAGTCGGCAAAATCGTCAAACAGGCTCGCGAACTCGGAATCAATTCCACAATTCTCGGAACCGACGGCTGGGACGACACAAAAGTTGTTGACATTGCCGGCAAAGATGCTTTGAACAATACTTTCTTCTGCACTCACTATTTTGAAGGCGATGAAGAAGTTCAAGATTTTATCAACGCTTACAAAAAAGAATACAACACCGCTCCGAACGTCTTTGCGGCTCTCGGCTATGATGCCGGCAAAATGTTGGTCGATGCAATTCAGCGCGGCGGCGACGATCCCCAAAAAATCCGCGATGCAATCGAAAGCATTAAAGATTTGAAAGTCGGTACCGGCGTTATCACAATGGATGCGATGACTCACAACCCGATTAAGGGCATTGTCGTTCTTGCAACTCAAGACGGCGAGCGTTCACTCCGCACAAAAATTGCTCCGGAAAAATAAAAAATGACCGACATTGAGTACGGTGACGTAATTTTCGTCGAAAGGGATTTGGGATACAGGCATTTCGGAGTTTATTCCGGAAACAAAAAAGTGATTCACTATGTCAAGGATAGCTCCGAAAGTCCCTTCGACGGGATAATTGACGAAACGTCTTTGTCGAGATTTTTGGACGGCGACCGAAATTGTTACGTTTGCAATTTTGACAAAAACGGTCGCCGCGTTTCCGAAAATCGTGCAATCGTCCCTTCAAGCGTTGTTCCCGGAAATTTTTCGGTTTTCGATATGTTTAAAATCGCAAAGGGAATTTATGATTTGATTGTGTCGGAAGAAGGAAAATTGTATTCTCCGGAAGAAACTGTCGAACGCGCAAGATCAAAAATCGGTTGCGGCGGTTACGATCCGGTTTTCAACAACTGCGAACATTTTGCGATTTGGTGCAAAACCGGGATTGAAAAATCCGAACAAATCGAGGAAGTCATTGCCGTTTTGGTTGATTCCGGACGAAAATTGTTTGTGTCTTCCCGGTAAAAATTTAAGGGAGGCGGTTTAAATGACTGACGAACAACGCGACGAAAAAATTTCGGATTTGCAACAACACGCAATGGTCACGGACGCGAAATTTGA
>CAJOPK010000084.1 GCA_905236255.1 uncultured Selenomonadaceae bacterium
GTGCCGAAGGCCGGACTCGAACCGGCACGTTGTTGCCAACGGCAGATTTTGAGTCTGCTGCGTCTGCCAATTCCGCCACTTCGGCACGGCTGACAGGATAGCATCTGATTAAAAAAAAGTCAAGAAAAATTTTTGACGACGGATGTAATTTGTGCAGGATTGTCAAAATCAAATTTTAAATGCGCTTGTTTCCCGAACGATGAATTTGTGATAAAATCCGGAACAAACAAGCGAAAAATTTTGGGAGGAGCGAAAAAATTTTTTATGTTCAATGCCGAAAAATATGATGTTGTCGTAATCGGTGCCGGACACGCCGGAATTGAGGCGGCACTTGCTTCAGCCCGGCTCGGTTGCAAAACTTTGCTGACAACCCTTTCACTGGAAAATCTTGCAATGATGCCCTGCAACCCGTCAATCGGCGGCTCGGCAAAAGGTCATCTTGTCCGGGAAGTCGATGCGCTCGGCGGTGAAATGGGAATTGCGGCCGACAAAACCTGCATACAGTTTAGAACTTTGAACACCGGCAAAGGACCCGCCGTTCATGCTTTGCGGGCACAGGCCGACAAGAAAATTTATCAGGCTTTTATGAAAAGTGTTTGCGAAAATACGGAAAACCTTGACGTTAAACAACTGTTGATTGATGATATTTTGACGGAAGGCGGAAAAATTTCCGGAGTGGTTGCCGAAACCGGAGAATTTTTTTCGGCAACGGCGGTAATTCTTGCGTCCGGAACTTATTTGAAGGGAAGAATAATTGTCGGCGAAAGTATTTTTGACGGCGGACCCAACGGAGGGCGGGCGGCCCTGAAACTTTCCGATTCGCTGAAGAAACTCGGAATAAAGTTAATGCGTTTTAAGACCGGAACGCCGGCAAGAGTCGATGCCCGGACTTTGGATTTTTCAAAAATGGAAATTCAAAACGGCGATGAAGGTATGCAAAATTTTTCTTTCATGACCGATACGCCCGTCGAAAACAAAATCCGCTGTTATCTGACTTACACGAATGAACGAACCCATGAGATTTTGCGGAAAAATCTTCACCGCGCTCCGATGGCAAACGGAATTATTGAAGGAGTGGGACCCCGCTATTGTCCGTCGATAGAATCAAAAATCATTCGCTTTCCCGACAAAGACCGCCATCAACTTTTTCTTGAGCCGGAAGGACTTAACACCAACGAATATTACGTTCAGGGAATGTCCACAAGTATGCCGGCAGATGTGCAGATTGAATTTTTGCACACGATCGCCGGGCTTGAAAACGCAAAAATTATGCGACACGGCTACGCGATAGAATACGACTGCATAGACCCCACTCAACTTAAATCCACGCTCGAATTTAAAAAGATTTCCGGATTTTTTTCCGCCGGTCAATCAAACGGAAGTTCCGGTTATGAGGAGGCGGCGGCGCAGGGACTTATTGCCGGAATAAATGCGGCGGCACTCGTGAAAAATTTTGAGCCGCTTGTACTGAAGCGTTCGGAAGGTTATATAGGAGTTTTGATTGACGATCTTGTTACAAAGGGTACGGCGGAACCTTACAGAATGATGACTTCCCGTGCGGAATATCGACTTCTTTTGCGGCAGGACAATGCCGATCTTCGACTGACCCCTTACGCAATAAAAATCGGATTGGCAACCGAAGAACGCCGGAAGATTTTTGAAAAGAAACTTGCCGAAATCGAAACGACCACAAAATTCTTGAACGAAGCGATTATTACGCCGAATACACAAGTCAATCAAAAATTGACCGCCGCAGAAATCGGCGAAATTCATACGACAATAAGACTTGCCGAACTTATGCGCCGTCCGGGTGTGACTTATTCAAAACTCAAAGAAATTTTTGATCTGCCGGAAATTTCGCCCGCCGCCGCAAATCAAATTGAAATTTCATTTTTCTACGAAGGCTACATAAAAAAACAATCGGAACTTGCCGAAAAAATGAACCGTCTGGAATCAAAAATAATTCCGGACAATATAGATTATAATTCACTGCAAAACTTGCGGGTTGAGGCACGGGAAAAACTTTCCGAAATACGTCCGCGCTCCATCGGGCAAGCCGGCAGAATTTCCGGAGTTTCGCCGGCGGATATTTCGGTGTTGCTTGTTTGGCTTGAATCAAAGCGAAAGTAATTCGTGCAATTTTTTGCAGGGGAATTGCTCAAACGCGCCGAAAAACTCTTCCGGTGAAATTCAACAAAGTTTATGCAAAGTTTATGTTATGTTTAAGAAGGAAAAATTTTTATGAAGATAAAAAAGACAAACGCGGCAAGAATTTTGGACGGTTTGAAAATCGACTACGAAATAAAAACCTATGAGGTTGACGAATCGGATTTGTCCGCAACTCATGTTGCCGAAACCGCCGGGCTTGACATCAAAACGGTTTTCAAAACTCTTGTGGCACGCGGCGACAAGACCGGAATAATCATGGCGGTTATCGGCGGCGGCGACGAATTGGATTTAAAAAAATTGGCAAAGGCAAGTTCAAACAAACACGTTGAAATGATCGCTTTGAAAGAATTGCAGCCTTTGACCGGATATATTCGCGGAGGTTGTTCGCCGCTCGGTGCGAAAAAAAATTATCCGGTTTTCATTGACGCAAAGGCTCTCGAACAAGAAAGAATTTCGATAAGTGCCGGTATGCGCGGCATGCAGATTTTGATTAAGCCGGAAGATTTAATCAGGGCGACAAATGCGACGGTTTTTTAAATTTTGTTCCGCCGCTCAAATTTCAAAGAAGGTGACTTTTTGTTTTCCGCAGAACTCGACAAAATAGAGAAAAAAGTTTTAAACGGCGAAAGACTTACAAAAGACGACGGATTGACGCTTTTCAAAAGTAACGAAATTGCCCGGATCGGTGCGCTTGCCGATTACGTCCGGAAAAACAAATGCGGGGATTTGGTTTATTACAACGTCAACTGTCATGTAAATTTGACAAATATCTGTCTTTCGCGCTGTAAATTTTGTGCTTTCGGACGGGACGATTCGGATTGCGGAGCTTATGCAATGACCGTCGAAGAAGTTTTGAATTTGATTCGCGAGGCGATGCAAGATCCGAATATGTCCGGACTTCATATTGTAAGCGGTCTGCACCCGACTTGGACTTTTGAGCATTATTTGAACGTTTTGCACGTCATCAAAGAAAATTTTCCGACGCTTTACATAAAGGGATTTACCGGAGTTGAAATTACCCATTTTTCAAAAATTTCCGGCAAAAGTGTCGAAGAAGTTTTGAAGGAATTGAAAGCGGCGGGGCTTATGGCAATAGCCGGCGGCGGTGCCGAAATTTTATCGGATCGTGTCCGGAATTTGCTCTGCCCGAAAAAGGCGACCGCCGAAGAATGGCTGAATGTTGCAAGGACTGCTCACGGACTCGGAATAAAGACAAATGCCAGCATGCTTTACGGACATATCGAAACTCTTGA
>CAJOPK010000085.1 GCA_905236255.1 uncultured Selenomonadaceae bacterium
ATCAAAGTCGAGTTCGTCAATTTCCCGGCAACGCCGCCGATATATTCGCCGCCCGTCGTCCCGGTTTCGGTATCCGGCAAATTGTATATTTTGGAGTTGTTTGTCAAATTTATAAGTTTTAAATTGTCGCCTTCACCGATAATCGCACCGAAATTTGAATTTGTCCGGTTACGCATTGTCATAGCGATTGATATATTTGAGAAAGTCGAATCCTTTGCATTGCCGAAAAGCCCTATACCGTCGGACTTTTCTCCCGAAAATGTAAATTCGTTGGTATACCACGTACTCCAGGCATCAACATCAATATTTGAAATTTGGGAATGGTTTATGACACTGTCCGCAATTATCGAACTTGTAAAAGTTCCGTGCCTGTCAAAAGTTACGTCAATATTTCTCAATTCACCGCCGTCAATCGTCGTACCGGCAACGAAAAACGGCTCAATCATCATATTATTGTAGTGATAAAGTTTGTAAATATTCGTACCTATCGGATAACCCATACCGTTGATTACGCCGGTAAAAGTAAAATCACCCTCCGTGTCGTGACCGATACTTTTTAATGCACCGGGATCAAGATTGTCAGTTCCGAACATATAATGCCAGGCGGGATTGTTGCCGATATTGTTAAAATCTTCCGCCGTAAGAATTAAGTTAAAATCATTCCGGACAATATCCGAGCCGCCGCCGATTTTTGACGCGGTGAATTTTGAATCAAGTTCTTGAGTAACATTTCCGTCGGCAAGTCCGGTGATTTCTCCGGTTGCAGAATCAAAAGTCGGTTGATAAGGCATATCGACGTGACCGTAAGAAGTGACTTTCAACTTTGCGGAATCTTTAATCGCAAAGCCCGGAGTTTTATCCGCAAAAAAGTCGGGGTCGTATGTAACAACTTCCTTGCCGGTTTCCGGATCTGTCGAAGTTGAAGTTTCAACCTCAATATTTGCCGAATTTATGATAGAAATATTGTTGCCTTCCGCCGTCAAAGTGTCGGCTTTCAATTTTCCCAAAAAGACAATTCCGCCGGTAATGTCGTTGTCGGTTGCGGTCGGCAAAAGCCATGTTCCGGAATATCCGTTTTCTTCCGTACCGATGATTCCCTTGAGTACATCGTCGGAAATATTTCTTGCCGAAACAGTCAAAGACCCCACGTCAACTTGTGAACCTTGACCGAAAATTACGCCGTTGGGATTTACGAGAAATACATCAATGCCTCTTGCATTGAGCGCACCGAGAATATTGGACACACTTGTCCCGTCAACGAGATTAAGAACTTTTTGCATCTGCGAAAAATTGACCGTTTCGCCCGCGCCGATTGAAAAATCATTCCAGCGAATGAAAGAATTTAAATCCTTACCCGCGCCGACAATATCCATAACTTTATCGGCGGCGGTAATGTTTTCAATGTTTACCCGCTCTTGATTTGCCGATTCTACGGGCAAAGCGTAAGTTTGCGACGGCACCGCGCCGATCAAAATTGATGCCGTAATCATTGCGCCGATTTTTTTGCGCCAAGTTTTTCCCGTTTTCATGATGATGCACCCCGATTCAATCCGACCGTTCCTCCCAAAACGACTTGAATTTTTATGAAACTTTCCTGAATTATATCAAAAATCGCTCCGAAAATAAATTTGTTTTCTGAAATATATAACAAAAAAATTCCCGTTGCAATAGTATTTTACACTCAAACGGGAAATTTTTTTGCCGAAAAATATTCGGCTTGAAATCTTTCGGAGAAAAAATTTTTACAAATTTGCCGCGCCGATCATTCCGGCATTACTTCCGAGTTCGGCTATCGCAAGTTTGGGAATCGGAGCATGAATACCGCCGAAACAATCTTCTTTCAAAATATCTTCGAGCGGTTCAATCAATTCTTTTGCATGAGTACTCATCGCGCCGCCGAGCAAAATAAGTTGCGGACGGAACATATTGACGATATTCACCAGCCCTTGACCGAGCATCAAAGTATATTGTTCGACAACTTCACTCATTTCGACGTTTCCGGCTTTGGCAAGTTCAAAAATTTCGTCGAGAGAAACATCACGTCCGGCAACCTGCCGCGCCGCTTTCAAAAGTGCCGGGACGGAAACATAAGCCTCCAGGCAACCTTTCCTGCCGCAGGTACAAAGTCTGCCGTTCGCCCTGATGACTTGGTGACCGACTTCACTTCCGCCGATTGTCCCGCCTTCAAAAACTTCTCCGTTCAAAATGATTCCGCCACCGACCCCGTTGCCCATGGTAAACATTACGAGATCGCCGACATTTTTGCCGGCACCGGCGACAGCCTCACCCAAAGCCGCGCAATCCGCATCATTCGCAATTCTTACCGGACAGGGTATGACTTCACCCAGCCTTTTTGCAAGCGGCACATCTTCCCAGCGTATATTGTTTGAATAAATAACGTGACCTTTACGCCTGTCTATTGTTCCCGGAACACCGACACCGACCCCCACGCACTGTTCAAGCGGAATATCGTTTTCGGCAAGAATTTTCAGGACGTTTTCCGCCGTTTCGTCGATAATTTCCTCATAACGGCGTTTCGGATTTGTCGGATATTTTTTTACGTCGAGAAGTTGATTTTGATCGTTGACAATACCGATCGAAATTTCGGAAGAGCCTATATTTACTCCGACTCGAATGGGATTGGCCTTTTCCCGGATTGTCGTCAAAAGTGCATCGCAAGTTCCTTCAATCTGCCAATCTCCGGAATTTGCCGGCAGGAAGATCGAATCACCTTTTTTGTAATCGACTTTTTCGCCCTTGCAGAAAATTGTTCCGGTGCCGTCCAAAATCAAAATGCTCAAAAAAGAAGTTTCGTCAACCGTTCCCTGCGTGCGGTAAGTCAATTTTCCGTCAAGATTGAGTTTGTCAACCGTAAAATAATCGCAGTCGGCAACGTGCGGGTAATTTTCGCCGCTTTTTACCAGAGGAATCCGGTTTGTAACGTCCAGCGCTTTTTCAATGTGAAGGTCGCGCAGTTTTCCGTCGGCACCGACGCGCCCGTAATCGTAAATTCTGTAAGTGACGTTTGAATTTTGCTGAATTTCCGCTATCAAAATTCCTTTGCCGATCGCGTGCAAAGTTCCCGACTCTATAAAAAGCACATCGCCTTTTTTGACCGGGACGGCGTTCAGAACTTCAAGCAGGGTGTTGTTTTTGATTCTTTCGGCAAATTCTTCCTTTGAAATTTCCCGGCTGAACCCGTAATACAAAAATGCACCCGGCTCCGCATCCAAAACATACCACATTTCGGTTTTGCCGTACTGCCCTTCATTTCGGAGAGCATAAGCATTTGACGGGTGAACTTGGACAGACAAACTGTCTTTTGCGTCGATAAATTTTGTGAGGAT
Source organism: uncultured Selenomonadaceae bacterium (assembly GCA_905236255.1). Lineage (GTDB taxonomy): Bacteria > Bacillota > Negativicutes > Selenomonadales > Selenomonadaceae > Quinella. The sequence goes on from CAJOPK010000085.1 coordinate 3,348, forward strand.
CGGAAATTCGCGAAAACGCCGGCAATGTGTTCCCAAAACTTCAAGCCCTTCAACTTCAAGATATTCGGTCAAAGTTTTGCCGGCATATTTTCCGTTGATTATTACCGAAGGACCGTCCGGGTGACAGGAAAGTTCCCAAGCCTCCGCAAGAACCGGGCCGTCAAAATCCACGCCGTATTCTTCGGCAAGTCTGTGACCTCCCCACAAATAATCTTTGCACGCCGGTTTCAATTTCAAAACCATTTCTCATCATTCCTTCCTGCCAAGCAACAATTCCTCAACCGCTCTGAAAATTTCTTCGTGAATTTCATTTGCACTTCTCGGCGCGCTGTTGTTTGAACATTGAATCACTTTCCAGCCGAAACGCCGGGCAATTTCTTTGTATGCATTGTAAGATTTTTCCATGTAAATCGCGTCAGACTCGTGTATATCTTCACGCCCGCGCTCCATTCGGAGTTTTGCGGAAACTTCCGGCGGCATATCCAAAAAAATATTCAAATCCGGTCGGGGAAGTTGCAGGCGGTTGTGTTCCAAATCGTCAAGCCAACTCAAAAACGCAGTACGCTCCCGTTCGGAGTTGAGTTTTGCGGATTGATGAGCCATATTTGAACCGACATATCTGTCCGAAAGCACTATGCCGCCGCCGAAATAAAAATCTTGCCAATTCTTGAAACTCGCAAATCTGTCAATAGCATAAAAAATTGCCGCCGCATAAGGATTGACCGCCTCGGGAGTATTACCGAAATCCCCGCGCAAATACATTTTTATAAGTGCGGAAGATTCGGAGTCGTAATCCGGAAAACTTACCCGGATTACATCGACGCTCAAATCTTCAAGCCGGTTGTAAAGTTTTTTTGTCTGCGTGGCTTTTCCGGAGCCGTCGGAGCCTTCAATTACAATCAACATTACCGAACACCTTCTCAAATATTAAAAATCTTTGTCACGAAAGTCCTGAGAATTTCCTGCAGGAATACCGCGTTATAATACAGCGCTTCCGCATTCGGTCGGAGTTTGGTGTAGTGAAATTGCGGATTGTGTGTCACCAAAAAATCTGTGGGGAAAGGAATGACTTCAACGCCTTGATTTTTGAAATTTAAAACCGATCTGTTCATGTGAAAGGCGGAAGTCACAAGGAGCGGACGGGACAAATTATTTTCCTTCAAAATTTCTGCCGAAAACTCTGCATTTTGCGTGGTATTTACGCTTTTTGTTTCGGTCAAAATTTTATCCGGCGGAACTCCCAAAGTCCTCAAAATTCTTGCGGCGATAACGGCCTCCCGTCCGCTGTCCTCATAAACTCTGCCGCCGCTCAACAAAATTGGAACGTCAAGCATTTTATAAAGTCTGAAGGTTGCCAAAAGTCTGCTTGCCGGGCTTGAACAAAGCGCGCCTTCTCCGTCAACGTCAGGAACGCCGTCAAATGCGCCGCCGCCCAGCATTATTATCGAATCCGTGCCGATTGTTGCAACATTTTCCGGCGGCGTGTAAATTTTTTCCAATCTTCCCAAAAGTTGTTCGGAAATAAGTTGAGTTGACATCAGATAAAAAAACAAGGTCAAAAGTCCGGTGAAAAGTGAAAGTTTTACGCTGTACTTAAAAATTTTAAAAGTCAGAATCACCATGAGGACGACGAAAATTCCGGGCGGCAAAATCCAGCTTGCCCCGAATTTCAAAAGATAAACCAATTCAATCGCTCCCCGAAAAAAAATTTCCCGTATTATACCGGGAATTTCATTTTCGGGCAAAAATTCTTTGCAAAAATAAAAATTTCCCGCACGAACAAATTTCACCGGCAACCCGGCCGATTTTCAATGCCGGAAATTAAACGGCGACAAAAAAAATTCCGTTTTCTTGACAATGCCGGATTTTGTTCTAAAATGAAAGAAAGATTTTTTTGAGAAAGGTTGAAAATGAATGGCAAACAACGGAAACAATTATTGCTTTGCATGCGGGAAGAAAAATCCGATAGGCTTGCATTTGAATTTTGAATTTGTCGATGATGTTTTGACGGCGAAGAAAACTTTGACTAAAGAGTATCAGGGGTTTGACAATATCGCGCACGGCGGAATTGTCGCCACTCTTTTGGACGAGGCTATGGGAAATTACATTATCCAAAAATACAACGAACAGGCGGTTACCGGGCGCATTGCCGTCCGCTATCACCACCCGACTCCCATTGACGAAGAATTGACGATAACTTCAAAACCGGAATCTCAACGCCGCAACATAATTTCAATGACTTCAAAAATAACCGCAGCCGACGGCACGGTTACTGCGGAGGCGACGGCAAAATTTGTCGTCGTATCATTGAAATGAAAAGTAAACGCACCGGAAAATTTTTGTACGAAACTTACTGCGACAAGCGGGAAAAAGATTTTGAAGAAGTTATCGGAAAGCTGTCGGTAAATCTTGCCGGTTACGGGTTTGTAATTCCGGAAGAGAAAAATTCGCCCAAAGACACGGATATTTTTGTCGAGGAAGAAAATTTCGGCGGAGCAATGCACGGCGATCTTGTAAAAGTCAGAATTATCGACAATTGGCGGGAAAATGCGGAAGGCGAAATAGTTGAAGTTCTGCAACACGTCAACAAGAAAATCGTCGGTATGCTGAAAAAATCCGGCAAGAAAAGATTTAAATTTTATCCGGACAACGAAAAGATTTACGAGCGAATAGAGATTCCGAAGTTTGACGGCGATATTTCTTCAAAAATTAAAGTCGTCGTCGAAATTGATTCGTGGAAAAGACCTTTAAAAGGTCACGTTGTCGAAGTTTTGGGAACTTTGAGAGATGCCGGCGTTGACGTTCTTTCAATCTTGCGGGAACACGGCGTAAACGAAGACTTTCCGGAAGACGTTCAAATTGAGGCATCAAAAATTGAAATCGAACCTTCCGCCGAAGAAATTTCAAAGAGAATTGACCGGCGAAATTTCAAAATCGTCACAATCGACGGAGAGGACGCAAAGGATTTGGACGACGGGGTTTTTGCCGAAAAGCGCGGAGAAAATTTCTTTCTCGGAGTTTATATCGCGGACGTAAGTCATTATGTCAGACCGCACACCCCGCTTGATTCGGAGGCCTTCAATCGCGGCACAAGCATTTATCCGGTGGATCGTGTCGTTCCGATGCTCCCGAAAGAACTTTCAAACGGTATCTGCAGTCTTAATGCCGGAGTCGATCGGCTTTCGATGGCTTGCGAAATGATTTTGGATTCGGAAGGAAATGTTGCCGGGTACAAAATTTTCCCGACGACGATTCACGTTTTCCGCAGGTTAAGTTATACGCAGGTCAACAATTTTCTTGCCGGGAACAGGGAAGAACTTGCCGATTGCGCCGAAAATCTTGACGTTCTTGCGGAGATTTTCCGTCTCCGCCAAAAAATTCGCACGGCACGCGGCTCCATTGATTTTGACCTTCCCGAAACAAAAATTAAACTTGACGGGAACGGCAAGCCGGTCGAAATTGCAAAAAAAATTCGCGGCACCGGTGAAATGATTATAGAAGAATGTATGCTTGCCGCAAATGAAACCGTCGCAAGACATACCGTCGAAAAACAAATTCCGAGTTTGTACCGCGTTCATGAATTGCCGGCGGACGAAAAAGTTGAGATTTTAAATCGGCTGTTGGCACATTTTTCCCTGCATATTTCGGCGGGAAGGGGCAAAAAAATTCAACCGAAAGATTTTCAAAGAATTTTGAAAGCGGTTGCCGGGCAAAAATCGGAAAAAGTAATTTCAAGTTTTGCCCTGCGCACAATGCAGCAGGCGCGTTATTCTCCGGAAAATCTCGGGCATTTCGGATTGGCGGCGGAATTTTACACACATTTTACTTCACCGATACGCCGATACCCGGATTTGATTGTTCACAGAATGTTGAAGATTTTTTCGGAAGAGCCGGAAAATTTGTCGAAGGCGGCGGAAAATTTAAAGTCGATCGCAAAAAAATCTTCCGAACTTGAACGGCGGGCGGTCGAAATCGAAAGGGAAACCGTCGATTTGAAATCCGCCGAATATATGCAAGGGTTCATCGGCAAGAAATTTGACGGCGTTATTTCAAGCGTTACAAGTTTCGGATTTTTCGTCGAACTTGAAAACGGGATCGACGGTCTTGTAAGATTGGCGAGTCTTTTTGACGATTATTACGATTATGTCGAATCGGAATTTGCCATAATCGGACGCGGCACCGGCAGAAGTTTTCATATCGGCGATTCCGTGCGCGTCAGACTTGTCGAGGCGAATATCAAACTCAGGCGAATTACTTTTGAACTTGTTCCGGGTGTTGCGGCAAAAGATTTGATTGCGGAG
>CAJOPK010000086.1 GCA_905236255.1 uncultured Selenomonadaceae bacterium
AAATTTTCCACGCCTCGCGCCAGCATTTTTCCAACCCGTTCATATATTTCCTGCCGTCCATTAAAGCGGATTTTAAAAGATGTTCCCTGAGTCCCGCATGATAGCCTGCGATAAGTTCTTTTCTTTTGCCGATCTGAACGGCTTTTTTGACGTACTCCATTTGACTTTGAGCGATCAATTCCTTGCAATCGGCGGCGGTCAAAATTGAGGATGCAAGCCGGGATCCGTGAGTTTTCCCTCGCAAAGTTACAACCGGAACTCCCATATAAAGTGCTTCGCAGGTCGTCAATCCGCCGTTGTAAGGAAAAGAATCGAGAGCAATGTCAATATCCCGGTACTGTTCGAGATAATCCGGACTGTAAGGACGCATTTCGACGCGATTCAACGGAAAACTCATTTTTTTCAATCTTTCCAGCAAAATTTCGCGCCCGGATTCCACACTGCAAATTTTATTTTTTATGACCAGAACGGCATCGGGCATTTCGTCCAAAATTGCCCGCCACAAATATAAAACCTCGTCGCCGACTTTCGCAAAATTGTTGAAACTTCCGTAAGTGACGTAACCGTTTTGCAATACCGGAGCTTTTACTCCGGCGGCGGGCATATCGCGAATAACCCCCGGCGCATAACACAGACAACAATTTTCCGTGCGAAGAATTTTTTCCGTAAATCCCGCCGGCTGTTCACGTTCCGGAAGGCAAATTTTATCCGAAAGAAAAAAATCTATCGCGTCAAGTCCGGTCGTTGCCGTGTATCCGATTGCCGAAATTTGAATCGGTGCAAGTTTCAAAGCCATGAGAGGAAGGCAGGAATTTTGCGTGTGACCGGAAAGGTCTATCAAAATATCCGGATTGTCTTCACTTATAAGCCTGGAAGAAGTCCTGAAATTTCTGCCGCCCAAATCCCGCCAGGAAACTCTGTTTCGCTTGAGTTTTTCGGTAACCGCATCTTTTTTGCCGGTGTTGTAACAAGTTACCGAAAAATTATCCGTATCAAAATCCCGGATCAAAGGCAAAACGAAATTCGCGACGGCATGCCGGCGAAAATCCGGAGAAATATATCCGATCTTTAATTTTTTGTCGGGGGAATATTTATGTTTCGAGTGGTTGAAACGTGTGACGTTTGCAAAAAAAGAACTGTATTTTTTTGCGGTATCTTTCATTACGGTCGGCGAAACTTCCCGGTAATTCAGGAAAAACAAATACTTTGAATAGAGTTCGGCGGCATCTTCGTCTTTTTCGGCAAGTTCGCTTGCTTCGCGCAGGGCATCGGCGGCGGCTTGCGGATCTCCCGCAAGATAAAGCCCGTTTGAAATAAATCGGAGTGCTTTATATAAAATTCTCCCGCTCAAAAAAATCCTTGTATTGACTTCTTCTTCAAGCAATTCTTGTGCATTGTTTTTTTCTTTTTGGTTCGGGGCAAATTTGCGGCGATTCTCAAACCAAAACTTTTTCAGTTTTGCAATATCGTTTTTTGAATCTTCGATAACGGATTTAAGCAGGGAAAATTCTTCCTTTAAATCAAAATTTTCTGCGGCAATTCCGCCGATTACGAGCCGGGCGCGAATGTTTCCGGGATCCGTCAAAAGTGCATCGTGTGCCAAAATATCCGCTTCGTCGTTGTTCCCCAAATAAAGTGCCGCCTCCGCCATCAGAGCCGGACCGTCCGCAGAATTGGGATTTGAATCGAAAATTTCGCGGGCAATTACACGCATACCGCGGGGATCGCCGTCAGCCGCAAATTTTTCCGCCAAAACAAGTCTGTGTAATTTTTCGTTCACGCGCATGCCCCCTTTTCTTAATTTTCCTTATTATACCGGAAGTTTCGACAATCGGCACAAAAAATCCCCGTCAAAAATTTTGCGGGGAAAAATTTTTTTCTTCAATCCGAAGAACGTACCGGGATAAAGGATTTTATCCAACCTTCAAAGGCTTCCGGGTTGCGCGTCTGAATAAGAACCACGCCCGGTCCTTTGAATCTGCAGACAAAGCCTTCTCCGGAAGTCAAACTCGAAATCCAACCGGAAGATGCTTTTTCAACCTTATAATCCATGTAATCCGGCCATGCGACAAGATGACCGTTATCGACCAATATCTCTTCGCCGGCTTCCAAATTTATCGGATGGATCATTCCGTAACTCGAAACAAAAACCGTCCCTTTTCCGGTGACGTTGAGAATGAAAAAACCTTCACCGCTCAAAAATCCCCGCGAAAGACTTTGAACTTTCGTATCGACGTTTATTCCTTCGGTGCCGGCAAGAAATCCGTCCTTTTGCACGGTCAAGCCGTAAGAGCCGTCAAGTTCAACGTCCAAAATTCCGCCGGGCAAAGCATGACCGATTAAAATTTCTCCCGGACCGCGCCGTGCGGTCAATTCCTGGAAAAACATACTTTCACCGGAAAGAAATTTTCGGGCAAGCCCGCTCAAAATTCCCCCGTCCATTTTTCCTTCAACATCAATCGTCGCGGACATTGCAACCATTGCATCGGATTCGGCTTTAATTTTTTCGCCGCGATTTAAATTGAATTTTACGACCGGAAATGCTTCCGGATACAAAATTTCGTACTTCATGTTATCACCTTGACTTAATGTTTTTCAAGAATTGAATTAAGCGCATTTTATCATATTTTTTGTTCGGAATATCAAAATTTACGGAATCTTTTTGCAAAACAAAAATCCCGTTACGTTTTGTGACGGGATTTTTCATTTATCACCGGTTCGGAGATTGCTATTCGGTTCCACGATAAAACTTTTCCGCAAGTGAATCGTCAATCGTAAATTCTCCGAGATTATCGACATATCTTGAGGCCGTACCGTGAAAATCACTTCCGCCTGCGACAAGCAGATTAAACTTCTCCGCCATCTTTGAATATTTTTCGACTTCTTCCGGGAAGTGAAAGGGATAATAAACTTCAAGGGCGTCCGTTTTTTTGCAAATTTCCTCAACCAGTTTGTCATCGTCCACAAGTTTGGGATGGGCAAGGCTTGCAATTCCGCCCGCCCCGTGAATTACGCTTATCACTTCGTCCAATTCCGGCAAATAACGCGGTTCGTAAGCGGGTCTGCCTTTTGCAAGCATTTGATCGAAAGCATCGCGAATGGTCTTGAAAAATCCGGCTTTCACCAAAGCCCGTGCTATATGAGATCTTCCGACGGATCTGCTGCTGCCGGCAATCTTCAAAACGTCGGCTTCGCGAATTTCAACTCCGTTTGCCTGTAAATTTTTAACAATTTTGCTGAACCTGTCCCAACGCGCTTCCAAAATCTCGTTAATCATGTCGAGGAGGTTTCCGTCATAAATATCGATATTGTAACCGACAATGTGAATGTCGTGTTCCGGATTGTTTGCGCTCAATTCCACACCGGGAATTATTTTCAGATTACCCGTCGAATAAAGTCCGTTCTCGTAAAGATAGCGGACTCCGTCAACGGTATCATGGTCGGTTACTCCCAAATAAGAGAGACCGACGTTTTTCGCCGCCGCAACAAGTTCTTCGGGCGAAAAACTTCCGTCAGAAAAATTTGTGTGCGTGTGCAAATCACTTGGCATTATCTTTTCCTCCGTACCTTGCGAGCCGTCTTTTCGACATCACGGCACGTTCGGTTTCAATACTCCAAGCGGAAAAATTAACGCGGTTCGACTATCAACTTGATAGCCGTGCGTTCGCTTCCGTCAATTTCAATGTCGGTAAACGCAGGGATGCAAATGAGGTCTACGCCGTGAGGTGCCACGAAGCCGCGAGCAATGGCAACTGCCTTGACCGCTTGGTTCAGCGCTCCGGCACCTATCGCCTGCATTTCTGCACTTCCGCTTTCGCGAATGACTCCGGCAAGTGCACCGGCGACGGAATTGGGGTTAGATTTGGCTGATACCTTCAGAATTTCCATGATTCGTTCCTCCTCTCTTATTGCATTAAGTAGCTTTTCAAGTCGATTGCTGCGGCTTCTTCTGCATTTAATGTTACTTGCGGTGCCTTATTCGTCAAACTTATGTTAAATCCTTCACCTCTTTATTTCATTTATGATAATTTGAAAAATATACAATTTGCACAAATATCAAACAAAATCAATCGTCAAATTCATAAATTCTTTCAATTTCGATAACTTTATTTGTCCGGTCGTCGATTTTTATGAGAAGTGCGGAGTAAACGCATCGACAAGGCGGAGGAGTAATCTCAAATCTGACGGGCAGTGAAGTCAAAAATTTTTTTATGACTTCCTCCGGATTTACTCCCAAAATCGAATCCAGTGCGCCGACCATACCCAAATCCGAAATATAAGCGGTTCCGCCCGGCAAAATTCTTGCGTCCGCCGTCTGCACATGGGTATGAGTTCCGACGACCGCCGAAACCCTTCCGTCCAAAAAATAACCCATCGCAATTTTTTCGGAAGTCGTTTCGGCATGAAAATCAACCAAAATTATGTCACATTCGCGGGAAATTTCTTTCAAAATCGTTTCCGCACAAACGAAGGGACAATCAATGGGCTGCATAAAACTTCTGCCCTGCAAATTTATCACGCCGATATTTTTTGCCTTGTGGGGGTAAATGCAAAAACCCCTGCCGGGCGTATTTTCCGGATAATTTGCCGGACGAATTAAAAAAGGTTCTCTGTCGATAAAGTTGAAAATATCTTTTTGATCCCAAATGTGATTTCCGGAAGTTACGACATTTGCGCCTCCGCTTAAAAGTGCATTAAAAGTGGAAGTTGTCAATCCTTTTCCGTGCGCGGCATTTTCGCCGTTGACGACGACCACATCAATATCCTTTTCTCTTTTCAACTTTTCGGTATAATCGTTGAAAGCAAAACGACCCGGTCTGCCGACAACGTCACCGACCATTAAAATATTCATCAAATTACCTCATTCTCGGGTAAGGTGGAAAGATTTTTTATCAACCGTCAACCGACCACCAATCATTACCTTGCATAAACCATGACGCGCTCCTGTTCCCGAACGCCGATAAGCCTTCCTTCGATCCGAAGTTGTCGGATATTTGAAAGCATCTGTTCGAGATAATCTTCCTGCGCCATCAAAAAATCTTCGTCCGGAACCATGTCGGCGGTATCGTCAATAAGATTTTCGCCGAAATAATTTTCGGTGAGTTCCGTCAAGAGTGAAAGTTCCCGGCTTGTTACCGTTGCCATATCCCGGCGAACATTTAAAAAATATGTTCCGTAAATTCCTTCAACATTGAGCTCGATCACCGCGCCGCTTAAACCTTCCAAATGATGAAAAGTTTCGACCGATTCCGCAACATATCCCAAAAAACCTTCAAAGTCGTCATGGGTAAATTTCCCGTTCAATGCGAAGGAGAGTTCCAACATTTCCGTATTCGGATCATAAGTCACCGATTGTAAAGTCGGATAGACGACAAGGATTGATGCCAAAAGTCTTGTCGCATCCGGATTGGGATTTTTGTTTCTTCTAAAAAAATCAAACATTTTTCAACCTCCCCCGCTTTGTTTTAAAAAAGTTGGGGGAATTATACACTTCCCCCAACTTTTTCCTCCGATTTTTACTTTACTCCCAAAAATTCTTCATCTTGCGTAATCCACAACCCGAGTTTCCCTTATCAATGTTGCGCGGATTTGTCCGGGATATTCAAGTTCTTTTTCAATTCGCTTTACGATGTCATGTGCCAAAATTACCGCTTCCGGATCGCTGATCTTGTCAGGCTTGACCATTACGCGAATTTCGCGTCCCGCCTGAATTGCGAAACAACGATCGACACCATCAAAAGATTCGGCAATTTCTTCAAGCATTTTCAAGCGTTTCAGGTACATTTCCAAACTTTCGCGACGCGCTCCGGGTCTTGCGGCGGACACCGCATCGGCGGCCGCAACCAGAACGGATTCGACGCAGGTTGCTTCAACGTCGCCGTGATGGGAGGCTATTGCGTTTATGACAAATTTGCTTTCGCGATAACGCTTCGCCAAGTCCGCGCCGATTGTGACGTGGGGACCTTCGACTTCATGATCGACCGCCTTGCCTATGTCATGCAAAAGTCCGGCACGTTTCGCAAGATTTACGTCGGCCCCCAATTCGCTTGCCATGATTCCGGCAAGACTTGCAACTTCGATTGAATGATTCAAAACATTCTGCCCGTAACTTGTGCGATATTTGAGCCGCCCCAAAAGTTTTACAAGTTCCGGGTGGATACCGTGAACACCGACTTGGAAAGTTGCCTGTTCGCCGGCTTCCTTCATACGATTTTCGACTTCTTTTTGAGCCTTTTCGACCATTTCCTCAATTCGCGCCGGGTGAATACGTCCGTCGGCAATAAGTCTTTCAAGTGCGACGCGGGCGACTTCCCTGCGAACCGGATCAAATCCGGAAAGAAGTACCGCTTCCGGCGTATCGTCAATTATGAGATCGACACCGGTCAAAGTTTCCAAAGTGCGAATGTTTCTGCCTTCACGCCCTATGATTCTTCCCTTCATGTCGTCGCCGGGCAAGCTGACGACCGAAACGGTTGTTTCCGCGACGTAATCCGCCGCGCATCGCTGTATTGCAACACTCAAAATGTCTTGAGCTTTTTTATCGGCCTCGTCCTTGATCTGTGCTTCATACTCTTTTATTTTGAGTGCCTTATCGTGCTTGAGGTTCTCTTCAACCTCCGTCATGAGAATGTTACGCGCTTCTTCTTTTGACAACGCCGCAATCCGTTCGAGTTCCGCATTCTCGCGTTCCTGCATGGCATCCAATTCCGCCTGCGACTCGTTGAGCCGCGTTTCCTTTTTGCTGAGGATTGCCTCCTTTTTTTCAAGCGAATCCATTTTCCTGTCAAGATTTTCTTCTTTTTGAACTACTCTTTTTTCCTGACGCGTCAATTCGTTTCGACGCTCTTTTGTATCTTTGTCCAACTCCTCGCGCAGCTTATGAATTTCTTCCTTTGCTTCGAGGAGTACTTCCTTTTTTTCCGCGTTTCCCTTTTCGTGAGCTTCGGCGATTATGCGCCGGGCCTCTTCTTCGGCAGAACCTATTTGAGCCTCCGCCGTACGTTTTCGCGCCGTATATCCCGCGAATCCGCCGACGATTATTGCGACGATGCTTACTGCGATTGTAATAGCGATAACATTCACCCCCTTACAAGTCCGAAAATTATTTATGCCGCATTATTTTATAGATTGTTTTTCAATCTGTCAAATAAATTTTGCCCGTTCCGGACGGGGATTTCACGAAAATTGAACCTCTCCCGGCTAAAGCCGGAAGATTCATGAAAAGATTGACGGTCAAGCCGCCCTTATTCTCAAAGGGCTGTCCAAAAGCCC
>CAJOPK010000087.1 GCA_905236255.1 uncultured Selenomonadaceae bacterium
GGTGCCTTATATCTCCCGATTGAAATCGGGAGTTTTACGGCGTATTTTAAATAAAAATTTTGCAGCCAATTATAATTTTGCGTCAATTCCCCTCCCGATTCAAATCGGAAGATTCCTTGACGCTGTTTAACAAAAAAGCGATTCATCCCACCACTTATGGAAGTGGGGGATTTCTCGCCAATTTTTGTTAAATCGTGTTGGAAGTTGGCCGTCAAACAGCGGATTTAACAGTTCCGAAAAGTTCTTTGTTGTCCTTTATGGTCTGTTCGTTGCCGAAAACGCAAAGATTGTTTTCCTTCATGCAGTCATCGACAAGTTTTGAAAGGTTGCGAATGTCTTTTTGCCGGGTACTCAAAATTTGATCTCTGGTCTTTTGTCTGTCGTCGTAATTTATTCCGCGCAGGAAATACCCGATTGCAATTTGACCCTTTATCGAAGGCGTAACGGGTTTGTCAACTTTGCTGATTGTGCCGATTATGTATTTGTCCATTTCGCGATCCGATACGTCGAAATTTTTCAGGAAGTCGCCGGTTTTGTCAAAAATATCGACCGTCTTTTTCAAATTCGGATCCCGGTAAGAGCCGAAAAACAAACTTCCGTCCCGGTCGAAATTGGTAAATGCGCCGTAAGCTCCGCCGCGAACGCGAATTTCCGTCCAGAAATATTCGTAACGCATAATCGTTTCCAAAACCTGCAACGCGCCGGTGTATTCATATCCGTGACGGACAAAATTGCCGCCCTTCCCGACGTATTGAACGCGGCTTTGAGAGTAAAGACCTTCATTTTCATTTTTGAGCGGATAATCGTAATTTGCCGGTTTAAATTGTTCCAAAGGCAAAGACTTCAGAAGTTTTGAAAGATGAGGAACGAATTTTTTGTAAAGTTCGTCCGTCGCCGTGACCCCCACAATCAAGCCGTTTCTGTTCAAAAGGCGAATCATTACGTCTTGCAAATCCTCAACGAGTTTGTCGAATTTTGCATCAAAATCTTTGAGCAGGTCTTTCAAAAATTCATTGAACCCCAAACTTCCGGAATCATTGTACGCGCCGGCAATATTTTGATAAGCCGAAATCCGGGAGGCTATGACGGACGGAGCCATATCTTGAAGGTTAAGTTCAATTCCGATTTGAGTTTGTTCGACAATTTCGCGAACGCGCTTTTGGTTTGTGAAAATCGTTTCGGTGAAAATTTCGCTCAAAATTTCGCTCAGTTCCGGAAGTTTCGACTCCAAAGCCTTTACATAAACTCTGAAAATGGGATTGAAAGAATCCGGCTCGCCTTTTTTGGTTTCCGCCTTGAGAAGTCCGCAGAAACCGCCGATATGGAGATTTCTCAAAATTTCAAGTTCTTCATAAGTGTGCTTTTTGGTGTCAACGCTTGCCAAAAGACAATTCAGCAGATGAATGTGGAAAATTTTGTCCTGCGGAACTTTTCCCGCATCAAACATAAATGTCAAATAAATTATCCCTTGCGTATCAATGCAGCTGTGCAAAATTCTTGTTGCATCAATATCCCGGAATTTCAGCGGCAAAGTTTCCGGCTCTTTGCGAATATCCGAAAGTTTCAAAATAGGAATCGTTTCGAGAGCTTCCGGCGTTTCCGGACTTTGCTGACGAATTTTTAAATTTTTCGTATCTTCGATAACTTTTGAAATTTCTTCCGGCGACATTCCGGATTTGATTTCGGCAAGTTTTTTAACCTGCGCATCCTCTTTCTCTTTGCCGACGGTTTTACTCGGAGCAAGGGTGACGAAAAGTTTGTGGGTATTTTGCAGGAATTGTTCGCGAATAAGATTTTCAAAATAATTTTCTTTCAAGCCGGCTTTGACTGCGGCAAAATCTTCTTCATAGCGGAGCGGAACCGTGGGATCTCCGCCGTAAATCCAATTTCTCAAACTGCGGAGTCCGTAAATCAATCCTTTCGGCGCAAAACCGAAATCCGCCTCGCGAACTCTGAACTCAATCAAACTTATCGACGCTTCAAGCAAAATTTTGTCGATGCCGTTTTCGACAAGTTTTTCAAGTTCGGAAATAACAAGATTGTAAAATTTTTCGCCGCGATCTTTTTCCGATCCGGTCAAAGTCACCGTGAAAAGCGGCTGTATCAAATCTTCCTCAAGCCCGGAATCGACATCTTTGCCCAAGCCGGAATCAATTATCGCCTTTCTCACCGGAGCGGCGGAACTTATGAAAAGCGCATGATTCAAAATTTCCAATCCCAGCAAGGTCTTTGAGTCGAGGACATCGCCGGTCAAAATGTTGAGAGAGTGGAAAGTTTTTCCTTCTTCCGGTTCTTCTTCACCTATCGGGTAAAAATCCGCAATCCTTTTCATTTCGGAAAATTTTTTCTGCGCGGAAATTTCGGAATCCGGAGAAATTTTTTCAAAGTCCGAAAGATATTCCCGATCAAGATATTCAAGCTGCTCCTCAATATCGACATCACCGTACAAATAAATGTAAGAATTTGAAGGGTGATAATATTTCGCGTGAAAATCCGAAAAATCTTTTTGCGTCAAATTCGGAATCGCCTCCGGATCTCCGCCGCTTTCAAAAGAATAACAGTTATCCGGAAAAATTTCGTGCAGTGACTTGCTGCCCAAAATATCATCGGGCGAGGACAGCGCGCCTTTCATTTCGTTGTAAACAACGCCGCTGTATTTCAAAGGATCTTCCGGATTTTCAATTTCATAATGCCAGCCTTCCTGCATCAAAATTTCCGGAGTATTTCGCATAGCCGGATAAAAAACCGCATCAAGATAAACGTCCTGCAAATTTCTGAAATCCTTTGCATTTCTGCTTGCGACCGGGTAAACGGTCTTATCGGGATAAGTCATCGCATTCAAAAAAGTATTGAGTGAACCCTTGACCAATTCGACAAACGGCTCTTTCAAGGGATATTTTCGTGAACCGCAAAGTGTTGAATGTTCGACGATATGAGCAACGCCGGTATCGTCTTTGGGCGGCGTGCGGAAGGCAATATAGAAAACTTTGTTGTCATCGTCGGCGGCAAGATAAAAAAGTTTCGCGCCGGTTTTAATGTGTTCAAATTCGTAAGTGTCGGCGGTCAACTCCGGAACATTGTCAATTTTCGTCAGGCGGAATCCGTGAAGTTCATCGTTGAGTTTAATATTCAAAAAAATCTCTCCTTAAAAAATTATCGAAATCGGTTACTTGTTTTTTCTTTCAACATTTCAATTCCCCTGCAAAAAAAATCGTCAAAAACATTTTTCAAATTTCATTTCCGGAACATTATTTTTCATTTGATTTTCACTTTTTACTTGACGCAAAACTTTTTCGGCAATATAATACGGGCGGCAGGATTGGAAAGGATTGGAAATTTTGAGGGCGGATTGAAATGGCGGATCGACGGAAAGACATAATGCCGGAACCGGAAACGGATCCGAATGCGGAACAAAAAGCCGTTGCGCTGAAGTATGATGCCGAGCGCGATGTTGCACCGCGAGTAATTGCGAAAGGTCGCGGTCATGTTGCCGAACATATTTTGGCGACCGCGCAAAAAAATACAATCCCGGTCTATCAGAACAAAACTTTGGTAAATATGTTGATGGCACTTGAGATAGACAGAGAAATTCCGCCGGAACTTTACAAAGCCATTGCGGAAGTTATGGCTTATGTCTACAAAATGGACAAATCGAAAGAAAAATCGAAAAATGCAAGAAATTTGGCAAGTATGTTATAAAAAAGCGGCTTAACGGAGAAAATCCGGAGCCGCTTTTTCTATTCGACGTATCCCGT
The DNA here is from genome assembly GCA_905236255.1 of uncultured Selenomonadaceae bacterium. Taxonomy (GTDB): domain Bacteria; phylum Bacillota; class Negativicutes; order Selenomonadales; family Selenomonadaceae; genus Quinella. The sequence continues at coordinate 3,756 of CAJOPK010000087.1, forward strand.
TATCAAAATATCCGAGCCGAGATTTTCCGAAGTCAAATTTTTTAATCGAACGGCATCGGATAATTTTGCAAAACCTTCACCGTCAACACCGGTAACCGCATCTTTTCCGCCGATTATTTTTGGAGCAATAAATGCATGAACTTTATCGACAAGATTTTCTTTGAACAGAGAAAAATGTAAAGTCCCGCCGCCTTCGACAAGGATTGAAGTAATTTCGCGTTTTGCAAGTTCCCTCATCAAAAATTTTAAATCGACTTTGCCGCCTTCGCCGGAAAAAATAATTTCCGCGCCGGTATTTTTTAATTTCGCAATATTTTCTGCGGGAGCGTCCGGAGTAACCGCAAAAATATCCTTCGCCGCGCCGTCCGTCAAAATCTTTGAATTTTGCGGAGTTTTGGCGAAACCGTCAACAATAATTCTGGTCGGATTTTTTCCCGGCGTTTCAAGTCTTGTCGTCAAAGAAGGATTGTCATTTAAAACCGTACCGATACCGACCATGATTGCATCGTTAATATCGCGCAGACGGTGAGTAAATTTTAAAGATTCCGGCGAACTTATCCCGAAAGATTCTCCGGAAGTCGTCGCAATTTTCCCGTCAAGCGAACAGGCAAATTTTGAAGTGACGAAAGGCAACCCGGTCACAATATACTTGAAAAAAACTTCGTTTAATTTTTTTGCGTTCTCTTCCAAAATCCCTACTTCGACTTCAATTCCGGCATCCCGCAAAATTTTTATTCCGCGCCCGGCAACTTTCGGATTGGGATCCGTTACGGCAACAACCGCCCGTTTGATTCCGGCTTTTACGAGCGCATTTGCGCAGGGCGGAGTCCTTCCGAAATGTGAACAGGGCTCCAAAGTGACGTAAATCGTTGAATTTCGGGCAAGCTCTCCGGCTTGGTTGAGTGCATGAATTTCGGCGTGAGGAGTGCCGGCTTTCCGGTGCCAACCTTCGGCAACAATCCGCCCGTCTTTCACAATTACCGCACCGACCAAAGGATTCGGGGAAGTCCTGCCTCGTGCATTTTCGGCAATTCTCAAAGCCTCCCGCATAAAAATTTCATCTTCCAAAAAAATCACCCGGTCCGAAAAAATTTTTCCGATTATAGCACAATTCGCCGCACCGGACAAAATCAAAAATTTGTGGTAAATTTTTTCGCAACGGAATTAATTTTTTTGGGGAAGTGTCGGTAAATGGAAAAATATATACACGGCGGAAGGGTTTACGATTCAACCGGGAAGGCGGAAAATTTTCTTGATTTCAGTGCAAATATAAATCCTCTCGGTATGCCTGCGGTTGTCCGGGAAACGATTTTAAAAAATATCGACGGTATCGTAAATTATCCCGATGCCGATGCCGGAGAACTTACCGCCGCAATTTTTCGCAAATATGACATTCGGCGGGAAAATCTGATTTTGCTGAACGGAGCCGCCGAATTTTTTTATCTGTATCTTAATACAATTCGTCCGAAAAAAGTTTTGATTCCGGAGCCGGCTTTTTCCGAATATGAACGGGCGGCAAATGCCGCAGGTTGTGAAGTGAAATTTTTCTTTACCCGACCGGAAGAAAATTTTCGACTTGACGTTGATGAAATTATCCGGTGCGTAAAATCCGAAAATATCGACTGCGTTATTGTCGGTCGTCCCAATAATCCGACCGGTGCGATAATTTCTCCGAACGACGTGAAAAAAATCGGCGAGGTTACAAAAATTTTGATTGACGAATCTTTTGTTGATTTTATCGAAAAAAATTCCGTGCGAAATTTGATTTCGGAAAATATTTCGGTCGTTCAATCTTTGACGAAAATTTTTGCAATTCCCGGCTTGCGCTTGGGATTTGCCGCCGCCGAAAAAAAACTTGCCGAAAAATTAAATTTCGGCAAAGATGTTTGGAATGTAAATTTTTTGTCCCAAAAAGCCGGAGTTGCCGCGCTTGACGACGAAAAATTTTTGAAGGAAACCCGTGCTCGAATTAAATCGGAAAGAAAAATTTTTGTCGAACGTCTGAAAAAAATTCCCGGAGTGAAATATTTTGACGCGCCGGCAAATTTTATTTTGCTGAAATTTGATTCGATTGAAATTGCCGAAAAAATTCTTGACGAAATGCGCCGGAAAAAAATTCTTTTGAGAAATTGCGCCAATTTCCCGGGACTTGACGGAAGTTATCTGCGTTCCGCAATTCGTCTGAATGAAGAAAACAAAATCCTGCTTGACCGGCTTGAGAAAATTTTAAAGACAAAAAACTAAAAATGATTTATAATTTCTTACAAGATTTTTATCAAAAAGGAGATTTCCGGAATGACATTAAACAGAAATTCCGTCGAACTTTTGGCACCTGCCGGAACTTGGGAAGCATTTATCGCGGCAATCGATTCCGGAGCCGATGCCGTCTATCTCGGCGGAAAACATTTCAATATGCGCGTTCATCGAAACGATTTCAATTTTGACGACGAAACTTTGAAGAAAGTCGTCGAAACCGCTCACGGGCGCGGAGTAAAAATTTATGTGACTTTGAACAACCTGATAAGCCCGGAAGAAATTCCGCTTTTGGAAAAATATCTTCACACTCTTGGCGAAATTAAACCGGATGCAATTTTGGTGCAGGATTTTGCCGTCGTCAATCTTATCCGCAAAATGAACCTCGACATTCCGATTCATGCGTCGGTTATGATGAACACGCATAATTTTGAGGCGGTCGAAGTTCTGAAAAAATTCGGCATTACCCGCGTCGTTGTCGGCAGGGAAATGAGTTTGAAAGAGGTGTCGCTTTTAAAAGAACGCACCGGGATTGAGATTGAATATTTTATGCACGGTGATATGTGCGTTGCGGAATCCGGTCAGTGTATTCATTCCGGAGTTGTTTTCGGGCAGAGCGGAAATCGCGGACGTTGCCTTAAACCCTGCCGCTGGGCTTACAAATTGATTGACGAAAATACCGGCGAAATTTTGAACGACACTTCACATAAACTTGCCTTGAATGATATGTGTATGTACCGGAATATTCCCGATCTGATTCAAGCCGGCGTTTACTCTTTCAAAATTGAAGGACGCATGCGCCCGCCGGAATTTATCCGTCGGATTGTTTCGACTTATCGCCGGGCGATTGATGCTTATATCGCCGACCCGACCGGATACGAAATTGACCGGGAAGATTGGAAAGATTTGTATGAAAACCGGGTTCGGGAATTTACGACGACTTTTGCTTTCAATCCTCCGACCGTCAAAGATTTCGGATTGACCGGAGAAAGAGAACCGCGCTTTTTCAGCAAGCCGGTTGCAGAGCCGGATTTTGACGATTCGACGGCAAAGGAAATTTTTGATTCGGAACGCGAAATTAAAAATTCCGGCAAAAAGCCCGGCTTGACCGTCAGAGTTTCAAGCGTCGAAAGTGCAAAAGCCGCCGTCAAAAACGGGGCGGATACGATCCGTATCGGCGGGGAAGTTTTCCGTCCGCTTAAATCTTGGAAGATCGACGATTTTAAAGCCGTCGAAAAATTTGCTCATGCCGCCGGCGTTAAAGTAATTTTGAACACGCCGCGCACGACTTCCGATAAAGATTTAAGCGAAATTTCGGAACTTGCCGGACGCTTGAAAGACGTTAAATTTGACGGAATTTCCGTCGGCAATATCGGCGCGCTCAATCTTGCAAAGAAAATTTTTGACCTGCCGATTTATGCGGATTTGTCGTTCAATCTTTTTAATGAAGTTGCGGCGGACTTTTTGAAAAGTTTGGGCGTTGTGAAAGGTGTCGCTTCGCAGGAATTGAGTTTTTCGCAACTTCGGACGCTTGTCGAAAATTCCGAAATGCCGATTGAAGTAATTGTTCACGGGTCGATTGAGTCGATGATATGCGATCATGACTTTGTGAAACTTTATGCGCCGGGATTCGATAAATTTGCAACGCCGGAATTTTATGATCGCCGGTACGCTTTGGAAGATACCGCCGGCGAAATTCATTCTTTGAGAATTGACAATTTCGGGCGGCAACACATTTATTTTGGAAAAGATTTGTGTTTGTTGCCTTACGTCGAAAAATTTTTCGGGGCGGATTCTCTCCGGATTGAGGCTCAGGATTATTCGCCGGAAGTTGTCGGACTTGCGACAAAGATTTATAAATCGGCGATTGACGGAAAAGATTTTTCTTCGGATTTTGAAGAACTCAAAAAAATTTCTCCCCGCAAATTCGGTTGCGGAGTTTACAGATTTCGTCAAAGTCGAAATTCCGCCGAAAATTTGTAATTGTTAAACCTTTGAAGGTATTTTCATAAAGATTGCCGAATAAGCACCGGCAATTTTTTTTTGAGAGGAAGTTATTTTTTATGAGTAATCTCGAAGCAGGTATCGTCGGGTTGCCGAATGTCGGAAAATCCACGCTGTTTAACGCGATAACCAAAGCCGGAGCGGAAGCCGCAAATTATCCCTTTTGCACGATTGAGCCGAATGTGGGAATAACACCGGTTCCCGATGCCCGTCTTGCCGTTTTGACGAAAATGTACAATTCAAAAAAGACCACGCCCGCCGATGTCCGTTTTGTCGATATTGCCGGACTTGTAAAAGGCGCGTCGAAGGGTGAAGGACTCGGAAACAAATTTTTGGAGCATATTCGTCAGGTCGATGCAATTATTCATGTCGTCAGATGTTTTGAAGATGAAAACATTACGCACGTTGCCGACACAATAGATCCGATTCGCGATATTGACACGATTCAAACGGAACTTTGTCTTGCCGACTTGGAAATTGTCGAAAAGCGGCTTGACAAACTTACGCGAATTTTGAAATCCGGAAACAAAGAAGCAAAAGCCGAAAATGAAGTTTTGCAAAAAATAAAATCCGTTCTCGATGAAGCAAAACCCGTCCGGAGTCTTGATTTGACGGAGGACGAACTTTCACTTGTTCGCGATGTGAACTTGTTGACGCTTAAACCGACTCTTTATGTGGCAAATGTTTCGGAAGATGAAGTCGCAAATTTTGACGGCAATCCTTACGTCAAAAAAGTCAAGGAACTTGCCGAAAAAGAAGGCTCGCGTGTTGTCGTAATTTGTGCAAAAGTTGAAAGTGAAATTGCCGAACTCGACGAAGACGAAGCAAAAGAATTTTTGGAGGATCTCGGGCTTGATTCTTCCGGACTTGACAGATTGATTAAAGCCGCCTTCGATTTGCTCGGATTGATGACCTTCCTGACTGCCGGTCCGGACGAATGCAGAGCTTGGACGATTGTAAAAGGTACTCCCGCAGTGAAGGCCGCCGGCAAAATTCACAGCGATATTGAACGCGGTTTTATTCGTGCGGAAATCGTAAATTACGACGACCTTGTGGAACTCGGCTCGATAAATGCCGCCCGCGAAAAGGGACTCGTCCGGCTTGAAGGAAAAGATTACATAATGCGTGACGGAGATGTTACTTATTTCAGATTTAACGTGTAAAGCCGGATAGTTGACAATATTTTTACCGTCTCCGAATTTTTCGGAGTTTTTTTGCCGACGCAAAATTTTCGGCTTGCCGGATTTGCCGGATTGAATTAAACTGTAGAAAATTTTTTGTGAGGATTTTGAAAATGTTTTGGATCGTTCTTACGGGTATACTCTCAATAGTTTTCGGCATCGGACTTTTTTGCGTTCGCTTTCTTGTTGCCGAACAAAATCGGGCAAAGTTTTACAAAATTGTCGCGCTTGTCGATTTTGGAATGATTGCGGCAATAATCGCAGGGTATATTTTGCGGCGGTTTATTCCGGCTCAAATAATCATGATTTGCGGAAACATCTGCACGGTAATTTTGTCGGCACAGATAATTTGCGCGGCTCTTGTGATCGTTGCGTTGATTGTGAGCAAAATTTACGGGCATTTTCAAAAGCCGGTGATTTTCAGCCGCAGTCGCCGGGATATGATTTTGCGCAGTGCGATAATTTATCCGGCGATGGGCTTGGCGGCAAGCGTTTACGCCAATCAGTACGAACGGGAAAATACGGTTGACAGATTTTTTGACATTCCTTCAAAAAACTTGTCGCCGGAATTGGACGGTCTGCGAATTGCACAGATCAGCGATATTCATTTGGGCGCGTATTTTTCGCTTGAAAGACTTGAAAAACTTTTGAGCAGAATTGCCGAAACCAAGCCGGATATTTTGGCGATAACCGGAGATATTTTTGACGATGAAGATATGAATCCGACGGCAATTCGCCTGGTCGATTCTTTCACCGACAAATTTAAGTACGGCATTTACTATTGTCACGGCAACCATGAGTATATCCGGGGTATTGCGGAAATCGAAAAGGCTTTGAAGGATACGAATATAAAAGTCCTGATAAATCGTTCCGAAAAAGTTGCCGGAAATTTGTATATGATCGGTGCGGATTGGATAAAAAAATCCCCGATAATGGAAAGCGATGAAAATTCGGAGGAAGGCAAACTTTTCAAAATCAAAAAGAGTGAGGCTTTGAATGAGGCGGTCGAAGGTATTCCGGAAAATTCGGTTTGCGTATTGCTTGCACATCACCCGGAATTTATTGATGACGGCGCGGAACGAAAATTTTTGCTGACTTTGACCGGTCACACGCACGGAAGTCAGGTCGGAATTTTCGGATTGCCGCTTTTCCCGCTCTTCAAATATACTCGCGGCATGGTCGAAAATGATGAAAGTTTCGGCTATGTCCACAGCGGCAACGGCAGTTGGTTTCCGTTCAGGCTCGGCTGTCCGCCGGAGATTGCATATTTTACGTTGAAAAGAAAGGAAGATTAAATTATGAAAACACTTGTACTTATTAAACCCGACGCATTTGCAAAAGGTCACACCGGAGATATTTTGAAACGCTACGAAGATGAAGGCTTTAAAATTGTTGCGGCAAAGGTTATGCAGATGACCGAAAAAATTGCCGCGAAACATTATGAAGAGCATATCGGTCGCCCGTATTACCCGGAACTTGTCGAATTTATGACAAGCGCGCCGCTTATGGCACTTGTGTTGAGCGGCGAAAATGTA
>CAJOPK010000088.1 GCA_905236255.1 uncultured Selenomonadaceae bacterium
GGTAATGAACGATTTGAAGGAAAAAAACAATTCGATGAACGAAAACATTTTCAATATGAAGGAAATGCTCAACACTTTAAAGCAAAATCGAAACGAGAGGAAGATTAAAATGGAAAAAAACAACAAAGACACAAAACCTTCCGTCTGGAGCAAGTACACGGACGCGGACAAGGCGGCTATGGAAAAACTCTGTGCGGGTTACATTGATTTTATAAGCCGGTGCAAGACCGAACGCGAGAGCGTCCGGGAAACCGTCAAAGTCGCACAGTCCGTCGGATATAAAAATCTTGCCGACGTTATAAAGTCCGGGCAAAAATTGAAAGCCGGCGACAAGGTTTATTCCGTCTGCATGAAAAAATCTGTCGCCCTGTTTCATATCGGCAGCGAACCCATAGAAAACGGCTTGAAAATTTTGGGAGCACACATTGACACCTGCCGTCTGGACGTTAAACAAAATCCGCTTTACGAGGACGGCGGTCTTGCCTACCTCGACACTCATTATTACGGCGGCATAAAAAAATATCAGTGGGTAACTTTGCCGCTTGCCATGCACGGCGTTGTGGTGAAAAAAGACGGTCAAATTTTGGAAATTGTCATCGGCGAAGAAGAAGGAGATCCCGTTTTCTGCGTGACCGATTTGCTTATTCACCTCTCACAGGAACAGATGAAAAAAACTGCGGATAAAGTCGTCGAAGGAGAAAAGCTGGATATTTTGGTCGGCAATTATCCTTTGAAAGAGGACGACAAGGAGTCCGTAAAAGCCGGCATTTTCAAACTTCTGAAAGACAAGTACAACATTGAAGAACAGGATTTTTATTCTGCCGAACTTGCACTCGTTCCCGCCGGCAAGGCTCGCGAACTCGGCTTTGACAGAAGTATGGTTTTGGGTTACGGACAGGACGACAGAGTCTGCTCATACACTTCACTCGTCGCGATGATTGAGGCGGCGAATGAAAATTTCGGCAAGACCGCCTGCTGTCTTTTGGTTGACAAGGAAGAGATAGGAAGTTTCGGAGCGACCGGAATGAAGTCAAGATTTTTTGAAAACACGCTCGCCGAACTCATGAACGCCTGCGGTCAATACAGCGAACTTTCTCTCCGTCGTGCTTTGCAAAATTCCTTTATGCTCAGCTCAGATGTTTCCAGTGCTTACGACGTACTCTATGCAAGTGCTTACGACAAAAAAAATGTCGCTTACTTGGGCAAAGGCATGGTTTTCAACAAATTTACCGGTTCGCGCGGGAAATCCGGCTCCAGCGACGCAAATGCGGAATACGTCGGAAAACTTCGCGAAATTTTGGACAAACACAACGTCAATTATCAATTCTCCGAACTCGGCAAAGTCGATCTCGGCGGCGGCGGGACTATCGCTTACATCATGGCGGCTTACGGCATGGAAGTCATCGACAGCGGCGTTGCGGTCTTGAGTATGCATGCTCCTTGGGAGGCGACGAGTAAAATTGACATTTACGAAACAAAAAAAGGTTATTCCGCATTTTTGAAAGAGATTTAAGTCGGGAGGAAAAATCTTTTGATTTACCTGCTTTTGTTTTGGGAGTTTGCAAAAATAAGCGTCGTTTGCGTCGGCGGCGGCTATGCCTCAATGCCTTTGATTCAAGCGTCGGTTGTTGACGGTTACCGGTGGCTGACGCTCAAAGAATTTATCGACATCTTCACAATTTCCCAAATGACGCCGGGCCCCATCGGAATAAATGCGGCAACTTTTGCCGGAATGAAAATTGCCGGGTTGCCCGGTGCAATTTCCGCGACTATGGGATTTGTCACGCCGAGTTTGTTTCTCTGCATACTCTTGGCAAAAATTATGTTTAAGTACGGAAGTTTGGGTGCGATTCACGGAATTTTAAACGGCTTGCGTCCGGCTGTAATTGCTTTGATTGCGGCGGCGTGTATAAGTTTTGTACTGCTTGCCGTCTGGAACACGGAAGAAATGCCGACGGATTTTTTTGAAACTCTTGACGGGAAAGGCTTGATAATTTTAATCGGTGCTTTGATTGCGGCAAGAATGAAAGTCGGAACGATAAAACTTTTGGTTGCCTGCGGAGTCGCCGGACTTCTGCTCGGCTTTGTCATGTAAAACGGCGGTCGGTTGCTTTTCCGACCGCTTTTTTGTTTGCCGCCGTTGATTTTTTTTCCCGCCGGCAATATAATTGAAACGAAAAATTATTTGAACGAAGGTGACGAAATGCGAGTAAAAAATTTTAAACTGAACGACAACGACGAAGTCATCAAAAAAATTGTCGGCGAAGTTTTGCGGGCGTTTCACATTGAAATTGTTGACGAAGATCGTGCCGCAGACAGCAATATTTTTGAAATAGAAAACGCCGTCAAAAACGGAAAAGTAACAACCTTCCTCACCGCAGAAAAGGACGGACAAAGGGAACGCGTCGGAGAAGTTTCCGCAATAAATCCGGAGGAGCGGGAAGGTGCGGAAATTCATCGGCTCGTCAAGAGAAATTTATACAACATTATCCGAAAATTTTTTAATCTGCCCGGCGTGCCTTACGGAATCATGCACGGCGTAAGACCGACGAAAATTATTCACCGGTTTTTGCGGCAAGGTTACGGGGTGACAAGCCACGGAGTTATTGACCGCGACAAAATTTCCCGCAGACTTCGCGAAGATTATTTTGTCAGTTATGAGAAGTCGCGGCTTTTGCTTGAAGTTTCCCTGCGTCAACTTCCGATTTTAAAAGACGAAGATCCGAAAGTCATCGGCGTTTATGTCGGTATCCCCTTCTGCCGGACGCGTTGCCTTTATTGTTCCTTCCCGTCAAATATTTTGCCGGGCGAAGAAAAAATTTCCGAATTTATGGAAGTTTTAAGCCGCGACATTGATGCGGCGACTGAAGAAATTAAGCGTTACGGTTTCAAAGTCGAAAGTATTTACATCGGCGGCGGCACTCCCACCAGTTTACCGGAAAAATTTTTCAACGAGATGATGCAGAAAGTTTTTGTCGCTTTTCATTCGGAGAGTGTAAAAGAATTTACCGTCGAGGCGGGCAGACCGGACACTTTGACGCCGGAAAAAATTTCAGCGATGAAAAAATTCAAAGTTACCCGCATAAGCATAAATCCGCAGACAATGCAAAACAAAACTCTTGAAAGAATCGGGCGGCAACACACTGCGGAACAAATTATTTCGGCGTTCGACGATTTGAGAGCGGCGGGAGATTGGAAGATAAATGCAGATTTGATTTTGGGCTTGCCGGGTGAAAAAATTTCCGACGTTCGCGACACTCTGGAAAAAGTTTTGTCGCTTGAGCCGGACGACGTTACACTTCACGCCCTTGCCTTAAAACGCGGGTCTAAACTTCAAATGCGTCTTGCCGACAAATTAAATTCTCCGGAAGATTTCGATTTGCCGGAAGATGCGGAAGTCCGGAAAATGTCGGATATTGCGGAAAAAATGTTGCGGGAGAAAAATTATATGCCTTATTACCTCTACCGGCAGGGATATATAAGCGGGCAAATTGAAAATGTCGGATATTGCCGGAAGGGTGCGGAAGGGATTTACAATGTCCGTATTATGGACGAGCGGCAGACGATCTTGGGAGTGGGATCAGCCGCAACGACGAAAGTCCCGGATTTGAAAGAGGAGCGATTGAAGGCGGCGTTCAATGCAAAAGATTTGACGACTTACCTGCGGGATATTGAAAAATATATTGACGGGCGATCAAAACTTTTGGCTGAGGTTTACGAGCCGGCTGAAAATATTCCGGCTGTCGAAGAAGTTTCACCGGCTGAAAATATTCCGGTTGTCGAAGAAGTTTCACCGGCTGAAAGTGTTCCGAAAAATTCTTCCGCTCCGAAAAACAAAAAACGCAAGAAGTCAAAAAAATTTGCCGAAAAAATTTCCGAAGATTCCGGCGTTGAAATTGCCGGCGAAATTTCGGAAGAAGTCAAAAAATCGGAAGAGTGATTGAAATGTTTGAAAGAAAAAATACAAGACAAATTCAAGTCGGCGACGTAAAAATCGGCGGCGATGCTCCGATAAGCGTACAGTCCATGACAAACACAAAGACCGGCGATACAGAATCGACGGTAAATCAAATTTTGAAGTTGAAAGATGCCGGCTGCGACATTGTGCGGCTTGCCGTCCCGGATATGCAGGCGGCGGAAAATCTCGGAAACATAATCCGTGCGGTTGATGTTCCGCTTGTCGCGGATATTCACTTTGACTATAAACTTGCCCTCGAATCAATCCGGCAGGGAATTGCGGCACTGCGTTTAAATCCCGGAAATATCGGCGGGGCGGCTCACGTTCGCGAAGTCGTTGCGGCGGCGAAAGAAAAAAATATTCCGATAAGAATCGGAGTAAATGCCGGCTCGCTCAATCGAAAACTCTTGCAAAAATACGGCGGA
>CAJOPK010000089.1 GCA_905236255.1 uncultured Selenomonadaceae bacterium
AAAGTTTATAACGAATTTTTGGAAAACCGGGTTAAGGAATTGCAAAATAAAATTTCAGCTTTGGAAAATGCCGGCACCGGTGAACAAAACAAATAATTTGAAATGATTCCGGCAAAGTCTTTCTGCAGGAAAAATTCATACTCTGAAGAATAAACTTTCAAAAGATTTTTTGAAGGGAGCGGTTTCAGATGGCAATAAGCAAGCAACCGGAAAGCACCGGTTCCGGCTCAACCGACATGAAGCTGACAAAATTTAGAGCGATGGTTCAGGATGCGGACAGATTTTTGTCCGGGCGCACGGGCAGCGGCTTTATGTTCGGCAGCGGAAAATACAAGACTTATCAGGTAAGTCAATTCAAGCGTTACAATTCGGATATGTTCACTTCAATTTTGGAAAGCACTTTCAATCCGGGAAAAACCGGCCCGCTTGAAGTTGTCGATGAACAGGGCTTGATTCAACTTTATCGCGATGTTAAAGCGAAATCCGGCGAAAAAGGTTTGAACGAATTTTACCGGCTGATTTTCTGGCTTCTCTTCAGCGCGGCGGTCAACGACGAAATTTATAACAACGAATTGACCAACATTATAGATCTTGCCTACTGTCTGGGATTCAATGAAGATATGACGCGGGATTGGTGCAAAGCCGTTGCTTACATCATAAGCGGAAACAAATTCGGCGAAAACGTAAATCTTCAACTTTCGACGGCGGCCGGAAAATCTTTCTTCCTGCATCAGGCTTAAGAGTTTGAACGCGTAAGTTATTTCGGATCATGAAAATATCAAATCGGCTGTTGAACGTAATTTTATTTTCGACGGCGGCGGGGATTTTGGCGGCGGATCGTTTCGGATTTTCCGCCAAAATTTTAATTTTGGGAATTGTCGCAATCGTTGCGGCGGCAATAATTTTTACTTGGCGGCAAAAAAAATTTGAATTTCGGCAAATGGTTTTGCCGGCGTTGTTTTTTGTTTTGGGCGCGGCGAGATTTTTTGCGGCGGACACTTTACCGGAAAATGACATTTCAAATTTTGCCGGTCAAAATATTTTTGTTTCCGGAGAATTGCGGGACGCGCCGCAAATTAAAATTTTGCCGAACGATTTGCAACAACTTCGACTTATAATAAACGTCAAAGAAATAAAAAGCGACGGGGAAAAAATTCCGGCGACCGGCGCAATTATTTTGACTTCTTATCAAAAACCCGGCGAACCTTTGATTTTTTCCGGGAAAATCGGCGATAAAATTTCTGCCTCCGGGAATTTAAAACTTCCGACGAATTATAAGAATCCCGGTCAAATTGATACCGTCACCCGCCTGAAAGCCGACGGAATAACGGCAAGAATGTCTGCCGGGAAAAACGGGATTGAAGTCGAACATTTGCCCGGAAATCTTTGGACAAAATTTTTGCGTTTCGTGAACGATATTCGGGATCATTACAAAAATTCAATGACCGGAGTAATGTCTAATGAGGACGCGGCGGCAATTTTCGCGATGCTTTTCGGCGGATATGAAGGAATAAACCCGGAACTTGTAACGGAATTTCAAACAACCGGGATTGTTCACATTTTATCGGTCAGCGGCTCTCACATGAGTTTATTGGCGGCGGCAACGGCTTACATTTGTCTGCTTTTGAAAATATCGAAGGGAAAAACTTTCGCGCTCGGATTTTTGGTAATTTTTACTTACACATTTTTAAGCGGACTTCAGCCTCAAGTCATACGCTCGGCAATAATGGGACTTTTAATATTTGCCGCAACCGCTTTAAATGTTGAATCAATGAGCCGGCGACTTTTGACTTTGACGGCTTTGACAATGTTGCTTTTGTTTCAACCGCTGTTGTTGTTCGATATAAGTTTTCAGCTCAGTTTTGCGGCAACGGCGGGATTGATTTACCTTACGCCGGATTTGAGATTGTCAATGCACCGCCTTCCGAAAATTTTTTCTTATCCGGCATCAATGACACTCGGCGCGCAAATTGCAAGTCTGCCGATAATAATTTGGTATTTCAATCAGGTTTCGCTGAGTTCGATTTTATCAAATGTTTTGGTTTTGCCGATTTTGGAGCTTGTGATAATCGGCGGGCTTTTGGGGGGAATTGTTGCGGCAATAATCCCCTTTGCCGGAAAAATAATTTTTGTTGCGGAATCTTTGATTTTCGGGGCGGGTGCCGAATTAAATCGACTTTTGGCAAATTTGCCGGCAAGCTCGGTGCAAGTTCCGACTTTGGGACTTGCCGCCGGGATAATTTATTATATTGCCTTAATTTTTCGCCGCCCGGAAATTTTGATTGTGCTTTTAATTTTTTCGGCGATAAATTTTTTCAAGCCGTCCGGAAATGTCGAAGTAAATTTTGTTGACGTGGGGCAGGGAGATTGTGCGGTTGTTTTGACTCCTCACAAAAAATGTCTGATATTTGATACCGGCGGCGTTCGCGAAAAAGTTTTTGATGTGGGGGATCGGGTTGTCGTACCTTATCTGAAACATGAAAACGTCCGGGAAGTTGACACAATTTTTTTGACTCACGTTCATGAAGATCATTCCGGCGGGGCGGGGGCAATAATAAAAGAAATGCCGGTCCGCGAAATTGTCACGGCCGGTGAGCCGAAATCGGAATATGCGGCGGTTTTCGGGATAAGCGAAAAATTTTTGAACAATCTGCACACCGGCAAGACCGGAGAAATTTTTAAAATTGACGGCGTTGAAGTTCAAATTTTATATGCGCCGAATGTCGGAACCGGAAACGAAATTTCAAATGTTTACCGGGTGAAATATGGCGAAATAACTTTTTTGATAACCGGCGATCTTGTCAAAGAAATTGAAACGGATATGTTGAACAAAAAAATTGATGTCAAAAGTACGGTTTTGAAAGTCGGTCATCACGGGAGCGATACGAGTTCCGGAGAAGAATTTTTGAAGGCGGTAAATCCGAAATGTGCGGTAATTTGTGTGGGAGCCGGCAACAATTTCGGGCATCCCCGTCAGGAAGTTTTGGAGAGATTGAAGAAAACCGATGCAAAACTTTATCGAACGGATATTGACGGACTTGTAAAATTTCGCACGAACGGAAAGAATTTGACCGTCGAAACTTTCGACAAATGAGAATTTCCGAAATTAAAAAGCACTCTTTCAAGTGCTTTTTAATTCCCGTCTTTTAATCTCTCTTCTCGCGGTTTTAACCGCCGATCCAAAGTTGCAAGTCCCCTGTAAACCGTGCCTATGTCTATTGATTCGCCGCGTCCGGCGACATATCTTTCCAGTTTACGCTTTACTCTTTGAAGTGCATTGTCTATTGATTTTACGTGACGATTCAACCCGTCTGCAATTTCCTGATAAGATTTTCCGTCAAGATATGCCATCAAGACTTGCCATTCCAAGTCGCTCAAAATCTCCTCCATTTTCTTTTCTATCGCCAAAAATTCCTCGCGACTTATCACAAGTTCTTCCGGATCCGTAACCTTTACGCCGGACAAAACGTCCAAAAGAGTACGATCGGAATCTTCGTCGTAAATCGGTTTGTTCAGCGAAATATAAGAATTGAGCGGAATATGTTTTTGTCTGGTTGCCGTCTTAATTGCGGTGATGATCTGCCTTGTGACGCAGAGTTCGGCAAAAGCATGAAAAGAAGAAAGTTTGTCGCTTTTAAAATCCCGGACGGCTTTATAAAAACCGATCATGCCTTCCTGAATTATATCCTCACGATCCGCGCCAATCAAAAAATAAGACCGTGCCTTCGCCCGGACAAAACTTCTGTATCTCTGAATTAAATATTCCATCGCCGCATCGTTAAAATTTTCCTTTATTTCCACGATAAGCTCTTCATCGGTCAAATCCTCATATTTTGCGTAATCGACGAAACTTTCATCTGCCGGCGGCGTATTTTTATTTTCGGTACTCATTTTGATTCCTCCGTCAACACGGCAATTATACTCCGGGAAAGGGGGCAAGTCAATCACAAAAGAATTTTGATTCGTTTACTCCGGCTTTAACCGAATTGCAAAAAAAATTTTTATTCCTTAAAATAAATTCGTGCGGCATTGTCCCGGAAAACTTTTGAATATTCGCTTTCCGGTACGATTGCCTTCACGAAATTTATATAATCTCCCAAATTTGCAAGCGGCCAATCCGTACCGAACATTATTTTTTCAAATCGATCCGTATAATCCAACCAATCGCGCAGTTGATGAATCAAAGCCGCAGTTCTCTTTACGGGAATTTCGCCGGGTTGCTTTCCTTCCATCATGCCGCTCAAATCCGTCGCAACATTCGGATTTTTTCTTACAACCGCAGCCGCCTCTTCAAAATGAGGACAACCGAAATGACACATCACAAATTGAACTTCACGAAATTTTACCGCCGCCTCGTCCATTGTGAAGGGATGAGAATATTTCAAAAGTGCGGTATTCGTCGCGGTCATTCCCATATGAACGGCAACCGGCTTTTCATATTTCTTTGCAAGTTTGTACAACGGCGAAAGTGAATCGTCGTAAATGTAAAAATGTTGATAGCCCGGATAAAGTTTTATTCCGACACATTCGCGCCGTTTCAAATGTTCTTCGATAAGCGGGAGTTTTTCCGAAAATTTTTCCGGAACCGAATCAAGTCCCACGCAATAACTCAAAAATTCCGGGAAATTGCAATCTTCAAGTTTTACGGAATTTCCCATGACAATCCCGCGCACAATTCCCAATTCCGAATAACAATTCCGCAAATTTTCGGCATTGTTCTCATGCCCGGCTTGAATTGCGATCTCGTCAAAATAATCAAATTTTGCAAAATGCAGATGAGCGTCAATAATTTTTAAATTCATTTTATATCAATCTCCGTAAACAAATTTATTCTTCTCCCGAGAATTATACTACTTTTTTCAACTTGCAAATTTTATTTTGCGTTAAATTACTTTGAAAATGTCCGTCGAAATTTTATCCTCAAAAATCTCAACATCATAATTCAATCTTGCACATTCGGATTTAATCGTTTCGGCAAGTACATGAACGATTGGAAATTCGGTATAAAAATGCCCGGCATCGACCACATGAATTTTATTTTCTTCCGCGGATTGTGCCTCATGATATTTCAAATCTCCGGTAACAAACGCATCCGCCCCGAAAAATTTTGCTTTGCTTATAATGTCACTGCCGGCACCCCCGCAAAGACCGACTTTTTTTATTTTGAAATCTCCGGCGTTCACAAGTCTGACGTAATCGGCATTTAGAACTTTTTTGACATGAGCGGCAAATTCTTCCGCAGTCATCGGGTTTTCAAGTTTTCCGATCCTTCCGAGAGAAAATTCTTCGTCGCCGAACATTTTTATTTCGGTCAAGCCGATTTTTTCCGCCAAAACATCATTGACCCCGCCGGACGCGCTGTCCAAATTTGTATGGGCGGCAAAAACCGAAATGTCATTTTTGATAAGTTTTGCAAAGCGTTTTCCCTGCGGCAGATCCGTCCGGATTTTTTTCAATCCGTGAAAAATCGGCGGATGATGCGAAACAATCATTTGTGCGCCGAGTTCGACGGCTTGATTTACCGTTTTGTCGGTAACGTCAAGGCAGACAAAAATTTTTTCGACTTTGCCGGAAAAATCCCCCAAAATAAGTCCGGGATTGTCCCATTCTTCCGCAAGTTTTTTCGGAGCAATTTCGTCAACAATTCCCGCAATTTTTTGAACGGTACAACTCATTTTTTATCCCCTTCCAAAAATTAAAAGCAATTTGTGAATCGGTTTTCTCAAATTGCTTTATGTTATCAATTTTACAAATTTCAATTTTCAAATTTAACGCGTCAATTCCTGTTCGACGGTTTCGGAAGGAAGGGGAGAAGAATTTTCCAAATCTATTGTCACGACCGGAGCAATATCCCCGACTTTCGGTTTTTCGCCGGCACTTTCGACAATTGCCGCATCTTCACGGGCTTTGTCTGCAGTCTTTCCGTCCTGTTCCGCCGCAACGTAACGGGTAACGTCAATTCCCACCGGGATACCCATGTATCTGTCAAGCGATGCCTTTGCCGTGTTGTAAGAATAAAGCGCGGAAAAATAATTTGTTTTGGCTTCCGTCAATTTTCGGGATGCGTCCATAACGTCAAGGTTTGTGCCGACACCGGCCGCATAACGGACTTGAGCGATTTTATAATCTTCTTCGGCAAGTGCTACGGAAGTTTGAGTCGTCGCTATATTTTTTTCCGCCGCACGGAGCTGCAGGAAATAAGATTGCACGTCAAGCTGTACCTGTTCGCGAACTTGCGCGGCGGTTTCCTTTGCTCTTGCGATTGCCGCATCCGCCGCATGAACTTGCGACGAAGTTATTCCGCCGTCAAAGATATTCCAAGTCGCGCTTATTCCCGCCGTCCATTGATCGGTAATGTCATCTTTAAATTCGCTTTTGCCGGTGATTCCCTTTGTTGCGGAGGCGTTGACCGTCGGTCTGTAACCGGCTTTCGCCGATTTTTTTGCCTCTTCCGCCTGTTTTACGGCATAATCCGCCGCCGCAATATCCGCACGATTTTCCAGCGCGTAAGAAGTGCAACCGCCCAAAGTAAGATTGTATTTGTTATAAGTCAAAGTGTCCGCCGGACGGAGAATGGTATCCGCCGGAAGTCCGATATAATTGCTGAGGGTTGCAACGGCAACGTCATAATTGTTTTGAGTTGTTATAAGTGCCTGCTGTTCGTTTGCCAATTCGACCTGTGAGGCGAGAACGTCCGATTTTGCAACGGTACCGACTCTGAATTGAGCGTTGACGTTGTTCAAATGTTCCTGCAAAGTTCTGACGGCCTCTTCGCGAACTTCAATCAAATTTCTGTACTGAAGGACTTGAAAATATTGAGCGGTTGCCTGAAGTTTGACCGACTGCAAAGTATTTTCGAGTTCGAGATCTGCGTTGTTCAATGCGTAACGTGCGGAGGCGCGTCCGGATTTCAACTGACCTCCCATGTAAATCGGAATACCGACGGCCGCGCTGTTGTTGAAAGCGCGATTATAGCCTTGATTGTGATAATAAGCGCCGCCGACCTTTTGAGCGGAAGTTTCCCAACTGAGTGTCGGATTTGTTCTGCGGCGTGCGGTACTCAAATTCCAGGCGGCGGATTCGCGATCCGCAACCGATTGTTTGATTGTACGATTGTTTTCAAATGCGCGCTGAATTGTTTCGTCAAGATTCAAGCTGACGGTCGCCGCATCAACCGGTGCAACCGAAAACAACATCAACCCGGAAGTTGCGAGTGCCGCCGCCCTTTTTGAAAGAAATTTCTTCTTTATGCCGTTTACAATTTTCAATTTAACTCTCCACCTTTCAACTTTTTTGTTCTAAAAAGCCTGTTTGATTCCCATATAAGCCGCACGATTTTTTTTGTCGGTAACGTCGCGGATTTCGCCGATTATATAAGTTTCTTCGGCAACTTTTATCTGCGATTTAAGCCGGAGTTGTGCGTCATTTAAATCGTAAGCCTCCGCGGAAAATTTGACGTTCTTGCCGGCGTAAACGTCCGCACCGACTCCCGGCTTTCCGGCAATTATTCCGGCACGGGCACCGAGCGATTTCGTTTTCGCTCCTATCTGCGCGTTGAGTTTCGAATTGTTTCCTATATCCTCAACGCCCAAATTCAGGGAACTTTTTTCGGAAGTAACGTCAAGATTTAATCCCGCCGTCCAATTTGACTTACCGCCGCTGTATAATATATCAATCGAAGGCGTTGCGTCAACCTTTGAAATTTTTCCGAGCATTTTGTCGGCTTTTTCGCTTATGCTCCGGGCGTTTCCGATTGTCGCTTTTAAATCCTCCGCAGTTTTCGGATCTCCCATGACTTTATTCATATTTTCCGCCATGCTTGCCACGTTTTTTGAAGTTTCGGCAACATTCGCCAAAGTCTTTTTCAAATCTTCGGCGGTTTGAGGATCGCCGGCAAATTTATCCATGTTTGCGGTCATGTGTTCGACGTTTGCCATTGTCCCGTTCATGCTTGTCAGAAGATCATTCATTTGCGCGATAATTTGATTTATGTTGCCCTCGTTGCCCTTTGAAACTCTTTCCAAAGACTCCATCAAGCCGCTCATGTGTTGGGAAGCGTCTTTCATGTTTCCGGTCATTTCGACGACGGATTTTTGAAAATCCTCGTTACCGGCAATTTTGTTGACGTTTTCAATCAAAGTATCGACCCTGTCCATGACCTTCGACATACTTTCAAACATCGAATCCATTCCGACTTCTTCCGCGCCGTAAACATAATCGCCGTTTTTCAAATATTCGCCGTTGTCTTTGCCGGGCATAATGTTTATAAATTTTTCGCCCATTACGCCGGTGGAGGCTACGGAAACCACCGAATTTTTCGGAATTTTTGCGTCCGGCGCAATGTGCATGGTGACGGTTACGCCGCCGCCGTCGTTTGCTATTCCGGCGACTCTGCCGACCGGAACTCCGCTCAATCTTACCGCCGCCTGCGGTTCAAGTCCCAATATTTGTTTGAAACCGGCGTAAACGGTCAAATCGTTTTCGGCTCCAAAGTTAAAATCTCCGAGCCCGAAAATTGTTGCGCCGAGCATCATCAGTCCGCCGACGGTAAATGCTCCGACTTTTGCTTCAACCGACATACACATTCTCCCTTTCAGTGGTCAGAAAAAACTGTCCACCCGTCAATCTATCCATCTGACCATCCGGTTATTCCAAAACTCTCATAAATTCTTTAATGCGCGGGTCTTCAAGTCTTACAAAATTTTCAACCGTATCGACCGCAATCAAATCGCCGTTGTAAACCATCGCAATCCTGTTTGAAATTCTGCAGGCACTTACCATGTCATGGGTGACGACAACGCTTGTAACGTGCAAATCCTTTTGCGTTTTCAAAATCAATTCGTCAATTTTCGTCGTAGTCACCGGATCCAATCCGGAACTGGGTTCATCATAAAAAATTATTTCCGGATTGAAGGCAAGAGCCCGCGCCAATGATACCCGCTTTTTCATGCCGCCGGAAAGTTCGTTGGGCATCAAATTTTCCACGCCTTCCAAACCGACCTGTTTCAATTTTTCCCGGACAATCTTTTCAATTTCAGCCCCGTCCAAATCCGTGTGTTCGACAAGCCCGAAAGCAACGTTATCGCCGACGGTCATCGAATCGAACAGTGCGGAATATTGAAAAACCATTCCCATGCGCCGCCGGACTTTGTTCATTTCATCTTCATTCATTTGCGAAATTTCATCGTCGCCGATCCAAATTTCGCCTTCGGTGGGTTGAATAAGTCCGATCATCAGTCGGAGAAGCGTGGACTTTCCGCTGCCGGAGCCGCCGATTATCGCGAGAGTTTCGCCGTCCGCAATCTCAAGATTTATATTTTTCAGCGCGGCTTTTTGACCGAAATATTTGCTTACATTTTTAATTTTAATCATCTTTCAGTATTCGCGCAGGCTTGCTCCTTTCTCAGGATATTTCCCGAATATTTTCAGGTTAAGTTTACAAAAAAATCTTTTGTAAGTCAACGCGCAATTTTCAACAAAGCGGCATTGTTATGCGGAAAAATTTTTTGAACCGGTTTCAAAAATCTGTAAAATCTTTTCGGAAATTTTTTTTGCGGCATCAGATTTTCCGGCGTTCCGGGAATTTTGGCGTATTTTTTCATACAAGTCCGTATCCCCCAAAATTTTTCCCGCCAACCCGGAAATTTTTTCGTCGTTTGCGGAAATTGCCGCGCCGCAATTTATAGCGTATTCGGCATTTTTCGCCTCAGGACCGGGAATCGGCGCGTGTAAAATCATCGGCAAGCCTTGCGAAAAGGCTTCGCTTATCGTCAATGCTCCCGGTTTTGTTATAAGTAAGTCCGCCGAGTTCATGAGTTCGCAAACATTTTTTACCGAGCCGAATATTTCAACGTCCTGCCGCAAATTTTTTTGCAATTTCTTCAATCGCAAAAATAATTTTTCATTCTGTCCGGCGATCGCAACAATTTTTAAGGGAATTGAAATTTCGTCCAAATCCTTTAAAGTTTCTTCGATTGAACCGAGTCCCAATCCGCCTCCCATTATCAAAATATTTTTCCGGTCGGATTTTTCTTTTTCGCGAATTTTGGAAAACTCCGGATCAATCGGAATACCGGTTGCATAAATTTCCCTGTTTCGACCGCATTGCCCGGCAAGTTCGTTTTTCATTTCTTCCGTCGCAACAAAATAAACGTCAACTTCATCATAAAGCCAAATTTCGTGCAGGGAATAATCGGTCAAGACAGCCGCAAGCAAAAAATTTCTGTCCGATTTCGCGTGCAGGAATTTCCAAAAAGATGCCGCCGCTTCCGGAAAAGGGTGAGTACAAATTACAACGTCCGGCTTGTATTCGTTCAACAATTTTGCAAAAGGCAAATACATTGAAATCGAGCTTATCAGGCGCATGACGGATCCGATTCGCGGCAATCCGGCGAATCCGTAAATCCTGTCGTATAAATCCGGAATAAATTTCAACGCCTTCAGATAAATTTTTTTCGTCAGATTGTTCAAAAAAGAAATTTCGCCGGACATAAAATCGACGATTTTTGTATCCGGCGGCAGAAATTTTTTGAGAGCCTCCGCCGCTTTGACGTGTCCGGATCCGATTGAAGCGGAAAGTATCAATATTTTCAAAACTTCCAACCTCTAACCACCAATCACTACTTTTTTATCCAGCCGAATTCTTCAAAATTTTGTCGGTATTCCGTGCGTTCGTAAAAACTTTTCATTGTGTTTTCGGTCTGAAAAATCGGCACCCTTTCCAAAGCGTACATATTGCTGCCGAGATCGTCAACGCCGTATTTTACGGTATACGCGCCCTTGTAACCGACTTCCCGCGCAATGCTTGCGATGTGCAAATTGTAAGTTCCGGTGGGATAAGCCAAAAACTCGACTTTATTGTTCAAATTCTGTTCAATGGTATTTTTGGAATTTAAAAGTTCGTTGCGGATTTCGTCGTCCGGCAATTCTTCAAGCGCAATATGATTCATTGTGTGAGATTCTATTGAAATTCCGTTTTGCTCCATTTCCCGCAACTGATCCCAAGTCATGTAACGGGGCTGACCGACAAATCCGGCAATCACAAAAATCGTCGCCCTCATTCCGTACTTTTTCAAAATCGGAAAAGCATTTGTGTAGTTGTCGGTGTAACCGTCGTCAAAAGTTATCAAAACCGGCTTTTCCGGCAAATTTACCTCTCCCGAAAAACCGCCGGCAAGTTCGTCCGGTGTTATCGTTACATATCCGTTTTCGCTCAAAAATCTCATCTGCGCGTCAAAGTCGTTTACCGGAATCGCAAGGGCATTGAAAGTATTTGCAACCTGATGATAATTCAGAACCAAAACTTTTGCACCCGCCGCAACTTCTTCGACAGTCTGCGCATTGACTTTTTCATAATTTTGAAATTTGAAATTTGCGGGTAACGGAAAATCGAAAAACGCTCCGATTAAAACTGTCAAAATGATGAACGCTCCGAAAATTTTTTTTGCCATAAAAAATTTTCACCTCAATAAGTCCGTTTTTTAATCATGTCGTCGTAATCCATTGAGCGCGTATGTTGAGTATGCGCCCATTCATGTTCGTTCCGGTGAATGAATCCCAAAAATATTATCGGTATCCATGAATAAATGAACAGCGGATACAACAGGAGATAAAACCAAGATTTTAATTTTGCGCGAACTTTGATTAAAATTATCATCGGCAGGAGATATTGACCTATCATTATTCCGGTCATGAGCTGATGCGGCATAATTGTATAGATATTCGTATACATGGGACCTGCGGCAAGCTGTATGTAACTCATCGCAATAAAAAACGACGACAACATCAGAAAATGCGGTTGCAAAAGATAAATGCACCCGTCCCAAATGCGAATGTCTTTTCTCTTCCAACCTTCCCGGAGCATTTTGGGAATAAATCTGTGTGCAACGTCAAACTGTCCCTGCGCCCAGCGTTTTCTCTGTGTCCAGGATTGGGCGAAAGTCAAAGGTTTTTCGTCGTAAACTATCGCATCATGCGCCCAAGTGGTTTTTATCCCTTCGGCAAGGGATTTCATTGTAAATTCCATATCTTCAGTCAAACAGGTGGCACGCCAGCCGTACTTTTTCAAAACGTCAATCGTTATGCACATACCCGTGCCGCCCAAAACCGCCGAAAGCCCGATATTTGTTTTTGCAAGGTGCGAAACGTAGTCTATAACCCAAAAAGCGATCGCAAAAGTTCCGGAAACCCATGTATCGTAAGGATTTTTCGCGTCCAAAAATCCCTGAATAATTGTATCGCCTTTTAAAAGCCGATTGTTCATTTCAGCCAAAAATTTCGGGTGGACGAGATTATCGGCATCGAAAATTGCAACAGCGTCGTAAATCTTGCCGTCCTTCTCCATCTCAAAAAGCCGCTCAAACATCCATTCAAGCGCAAAACCTTTACTTTTTTTGGTATCATCGAAACGGGGACAGACAATCGCGCCGGATTCTTCCGCAACTTCGGCGGTATTATCATTACAGTTGTCGGCAATTACATAAACATCGTAAAGTTCTTTCGGGTATTCCTGCGACTTTAAATTTTCGATAAGCTGACCGATAACCGCGCTTTCATTGTGCGCCGCAATTACGACGGCAAATTTTTTTTCCGGTGTTGTAATTTTCTTTTCACCGCGCCGCCACATTCCGCAAAATCCGATCACAAAAAGGTACATGGTGAACAGGAATAAAACTATTTGCAACGGAACCATAAATACATCGAACGGGTAATTAAACATTCACTTATGCACCTCAACCAAAAATCTATTCATCGGAATTGCGATCCATTAAAGCAATAAGGGAATTTATTATTCCGAAAATCGCGTAAGTCGAGAAAATTGCAGTCAACACTCCGGCAACCGGCATTTGCAACGTAAAGAAAATTATTGCCGCAAAAATTACAGCCGCAGAAATTTTTGATACGAGATAAATTTTCTCTCCGTCGCCTTTAAAGTCCGGATAATGCACATGACTTACCATCAAATACGCAACGACAA
>CAJOPK010000090.1 GCA_905236255.1 uncultured Selenomonadaceae bacterium
CGATTTGGCAATTTTTTCAAAGGAAGAATTCAGATATTTCACAGACGAAATAAATAAACAATTTTCCGAAACCGGCGCGGTCGATTTCCGAAAGGCGACAAATAATGCCCGCTATCTTGCCATGCTTGACAAGGGATTTGAGGAAATAAAAAACGGCGGCGGAGTATTTTTTACTGCGGATGAGTGGGAGAAATTTGCAGATGGACAAGAGATTCTCTGACAGAGGTTGGGAACATTACCTGTTTTGGCAAAGTGAAGATCGTAAAATTCTCAAGAGGATAAATGAACTTATCAAAGATATTGATCGCAACGGGGTTGCCAAAGGCATCGGCAAACCTGAAAAATTAAAACATCAAGACGGTTGGTCGCGCAGAATTGATGAAAAAAATCGGCTCGTTTATGAACTTGACGATAAAAATTGCCTGAATATAATTTCCTGCAAAGGTCATTACGAATAAATTTTTAACGGGAGGGGTAAACGCGTGAACGGCATCGTAAAAGCACTCGGCGGAATATTGACGGCAACGGCTGTTACCGGCGGTGTTTTCGTATCCTCACAACGCGAAGCAATATTTGAAAAAATTACGACGTTCTTTGAAGAGATGGCAAGCGAAAAAATCGGTACACCCGTCGATTTCAAAGATTTTGAGATAAACAGGTTGGGAATTTTTTCGGACAGTGACATAACTATCCGCGATATTGAAATTTTTGATAAAAATTCCGAGCATATTGCAAAAGTCGATGAGGCAAAAGTCAAATTGAAACTTTTGGCGGTATCTTCGGATCCTCTTGCGGCGATTGAACGGATAGATGTAAACGGCGCGGAAGTCAACGTCAAAAAGAGAGAGGACGGCTCTTGGAATTTTGAGGATATAAAGACCGAAAGCGAAGGCGAAACCACTTTCGGCGCAAAAGTAAATTTGACCGGCGGAAAAATTAACGCCGATATTGACGGCAAACAAATTTCCGTCGAAGATATAAACGCAAAGGCGGATTGTGCGGATATAAACGCGATTGAAACGGAAGTTACCGCAAAGACTTTGGGTACAAATATTTCCGCAACCGGCACTGTCGGCGCGGCACGGCAAATTATAAATGCGACCGCCGATAATGTTGATGTTGCAAAAGTTCTGCCTTACCTTCCGGAAGATTTGATTCCGGAAAATGTGGAAATTCACGGCGGAAAAGTTTCCGATGCAAAAATAAATCTTTACAACAATCAGGGAGTTTTGAGTTACGGCGGCTCCGCAAATTTTGCGGATGTTGCCGTTAAAGTCGAAGATACCGAAATTGAAAAAATTGCCGGCACGACAACTTTCAACGATGCCGAATTGAATTTAAACGCATCCGCCGAAGCAAACGGGCAGAAGGCAAAGGCTTACGGCAAGATTTACACAAATACCGACGAACCTTATTTCAATGTTCATGCGGAATCGGAAAGTTTTAATCCTTCCGCAATAATAGAAAATATCGGAGTCGATTGTGTCGCGAAATTTAAAGCACATATGACCGGCACGGCGACAAATCCCATCGTTGTTGCCGATATTGAAACTCCCCGAATTGCCTACGAAAATTTGACGGCTTACAACGTAAGCACAAAAATGAAATATGAAAACGATTCCGTTCACCTTGCAGACATAAATGCCGAAACTTTCGGCGGCAGAGTTACCGGAGAAGCGACGCTTGACGCGAAAACTTTGGATTACAACGCGCATATTAAGGCAAACGGTCTTGACGTTTCCCGGCTCAGAGATTTTGCGGAAATTGACGCGCCGGTTGTCGGTAAAATTTTCGCCGATCTGGGAATCAACGGCAGGGGTAAGGATATGCAGGCTTTGAAAGTTTACGGCTCCGCAACCGCCTCCGATGTAATTTATTCCGGTATTCAAGTCAATTCGGCGGACACTTCCTTTGCTCTCGAAGGCGACGACTTGAAAATCGATTATTTGAGTTTGGCACTTCCCGACAGAGGCTCAATCGGCGCGGAAGGCACGATAACCGACCTTAACAAACTTGATCTTGCTTTTTACGGCGGTCACGTCGATATGTCAATCGCAAGAAATTTGAATGAACTTATAGATATTTCCGGACTTGCAGATTTTAAAGGGACTGTTCACGGTGATGCGGACAATCCGAATATTGATTTGAAATTTTCCGGCGTTGACAATTCAAAGCGGGAAGGAGAGCATTTTAAAGGTCACCTTTTCAAACAGCCTTATGATTCGGTCGTCTTGAATGCGTCGGGAAGTTTGGCGGGTGTCAACATTGACAATTTTGACATGACACGCAACGGAAAATCCGTTTGGATTGCAAAAGGTACCGCCGGTTTTGTCGGTGACAAAAGATTAAACTTGCAAATTGACACAATGGGCGCACGGGCTGAAGATATTGTCGCTCTTGCCGCTCCGGATCAGGAATTGACCGGAAACATTGACAACATAATAAAAATTACCGGAACTCTCGATTCGCCGGAAGTCACCGGATATGTACATTTTTGGCGCGGCTCTTATCGCGGAATTTTGGTAAACGGCATGGACGGCGATTATTTTGTCGAAGGCAACACAATCCGTCTGCAGGACTTCCATATTTTCTCGCCGATGGTTGACATGGTTTTGAACGGCACGATTGACAAAGCCTCGACCGACATGGATTTTGTTGTCGAAGGTAAAGAAATAAGTTTGAAACGGTTTCAGGGAAAATTCCCGCAAGATTATCCGGTGGGCGGTGTCGGTAAATTTTACGGCACAATTAAGGGAAATTTGGATTTCCCGATTTTCGACGGGGAACTTGATGCGGATAAATTGACATTGAACGGAGTGGATTTGACAAACATTCACGGACACGTCGGATTGAACGGAACAAAATTCTTCCTTGAAGATTTCCGGTTCAATCAGGGTGAAGGCGATTACAAACTCTTTGCAACGGCAGATACGTCCACCGAAGTTTTGAACGGTCACATGAGCATAAACAATGTTGACATTCCGGAGCTTCTTGCACTTGCGAACAACAAAACGAATTTGCTTGAAGGAAAAATTACAAGTGAAGTGAATATCGGCGGCAGTTTGAAAAATCCGTCCGTCAATCTTACCGGCGAAATTCCTGCCGGAAAACTTGCCGGATATGACATTCACGATATTTTGCTTGAACTCAACCTTTTGAACAATATCCTTTTTGTGAATAAATTTGAAGGAAAACAGGGAGAATTTGGAGATTTCAATTTGCTGGGATCCGCAAATCTTTCGGGACCTGTGGAATTGGATTTTGCCGCGCATAATCTTGCGCTCGGTATCTTCTCGGCGGCGGCGGGTCTGCAAAATGAAGTCGTCGGCACGGCAAATATTGAAGCCTCAATAGGCGGCACGGTTGCTTCTCCCGCGGCGAATGCTTTAATCACCGCAAACGGCGGAATTGACGGCGCAAACTTTGACCTGATGCGCGCTCAACTGAATTTGAAAGATTGGTTGATCGGCGTTGAAGAATTTGTCGTTCAAAAAATGATGGGCAATCAACTTTATCAGGTCACGGCAAAGGGTGTTCTGCCGCTCCGGGCATTGACCGCCGAAAGTAAAGAAAAGTTGCCGGACAATGAACAGATTAACCTTGACGTTTCCCTCGAAAATGCGGATTTAAGTCTTTTGCCGGTTTTGAGCAAGCAGGTCGCATGGGCGTTGGGAAATATGGAAGGCGCGGTAAAAATTACCGGGACGGCGGCGCATCCGAAAGTTGACGGAAAAATTGCACTCATTAACGGCTCGGCAAAAATCAAAGGCATGAAAAATTTGATCGAAAACGTCAACATTTCCACACTTTTTAAGGGAGAACGTTTTGACATTGAGCAATTTTCCGGTAATATCGGCAGCGGAACTTTTTACATGACCGGCGGCTTGAATTTCGGCGGCTTGGAAATTACGAATTACCAATTCGATTTGGTGGCGGATAATTTACAGATTGAAAGTCCGGTTTTCACCGGTCCGATAAATGCGGCGTTCACTTTGGACGAAGGGACAATGTTCAGACAAACTTTGCCGCGAATTTCCGGGCATTTGGATCTTGACAAATGCACAATCGGTTTCCCGACAATTCCCGAATCGGAAGGCGAAATGCCGGAAATGATTATGGACGTTTCCATAAACATAGGCAAAAAAGTACACTTGTACAGTTCGTCACTTTTTGATATGTTTATAACCGGAAATGCCGAATTTGAAGGAACAACCCGACACCCGAAAACTTCCGGAACGATTTCGGTAAGGCGCGGCGGTACGCTGACTTATCTCGGTACGACTTTTAAAATTACGGAAGGCGAAGTACGATTCGATCAGTTTGATACTTTCTATCCGTCGATGAACTTCCATGCAAATGCACGAATGGCAAGTACGAAAATTTTCATAGACATTGACGGTCCTCTGACTGAAGGCAATATTCGCGAAGGCGAAAGGGCAATCTTCAAACTTTCGTCAAGTCCGGAAATGAGTGAGGCGGAAATTATTCAGCTGTTGACCTTCAAAAATGCGGCGATCGGCGGCGGCGACGTTGACGCGATGGACGTTGTCGCAATCGGCTTGCAGATGAGTGTTCTTGCCGATATTGAGGATGCCGTCCGTAAAACTTTGGGCTTTGATCAATTCTCGGTATCTCGCGGCAGCGGCTCGGCATTTGACAGCCGGGCGCAGGAGGATACTCACCGCTCGGAGGAATACAACGTGACGCTCGGCAAATACGTCACCGACAATGTTTTGTTAAGATATACTCGCGGCATAGGCGGCGATAAAATAGATCGTTTCGGCGTTCAGTACGAATTTAACGACAATATCGGATTCAGCGTCGAAACCGAAAGACACGACTTTATAGTCGGTCTTGAAGCAAGATACAAATTTTAGTGGTGGTCAGCGGTTAGTGTTTCGCAAATCACCGACACCGCTAAACAAGGGGGACAGAAATTTTGAGAAATAACAGGAAAAAACGCTCGGCGTTTTTGAAAATCGGCAGAAGGAAACGCGCCGCACTCTGTTGCATAGCGATGATGACGATGCCGCTTTTGGTCGGTTTTACCGTCAATGAAACGAAAGTTGCCGGTGTTTCCGCAACCGCAGCGGAAAATTCGACGGAGGACGAAACCGTCACGGAAACCGAAAATCCTTCACAAGTCAATACTGCGGCGACAAAGCGTTCGGTAAGCGAACTCATGACAAGCGAAGAGGCGGACGAAGCCTTTGCCCGTTCCCTTCACATAAAACGCCGCCCGGTAACGACAAAACCGGCGGAAGAAACACCCGCCGAAACTCAAACACCGGCAGCCGGTGAAGAAAAATCCGGTGAAGAAAAACCCGCCGAAACTCAAACTCCGGCAACCGGTGAAGAAAAACCGGAAAGCGAAACTCCCGACGAAAATGTCGAAACTCCGGAGGAGGAAGAAGTTGACGACGGACTTTCTCAAGTTGACCGGGAAATTCTCGCACATATGAAACAATATGCCGGCTTGACCATTGTCGATATAGAATTTGAAGGCGCAAGTGCCTCAACTTTGCCGACGGCGGAAGCCGCAATTATAGAACACGTCGGAGATGAATTTATTCCGGAAGTAGCACTCAGGGACAGAACCGCGATAGTCGAAACCGGATATTTTTACGATGCTTATCAGACTTTTGAAAGAGTTCCGGAAGGTGTAGTCGTAAAATATCACATGCTCGAAAATCCGGTCTTGAAAGAGATTGTCTTTGAAGGCAACACGATTTTTGAAACGCCCGATCTCGAAAAAATCATGACCGTCGAACGCGGCGAAATTTTGAACAGCAATACCCTTCATGACAATATTGCCGCAGTTCAGGAAAAATATCGCGGCGACGGTTACATTCTCATGAAAATAACCGACATGAACATTGACAAAGACGGCGTTCTCAATCTCAAAATAAATGAAGGTATGCTCGAAGGTTACGCGGTCAAAGGCAACAAAAAGACCAAAGACAAGGTAATTCTGCGCGAAATGCGCCAGCCGGTCGGTCAGCCTTTCAACGCAAAACTTGCCCGCCGTTCAATGCAGCGCGTTTACAATCTCGGATTTTTTGAAGATGTCAATTTGAAGATGAATCCGGGCGTTGAACCCAATGCGATAGTCCTTGAAATTAACGTAAAAGAAAAGCGCACCGGTACTTTCGGACTCGGCGCGGGCTACAGTTCCGCCGACGGTCTTATCGGTATGGTCAGCTTGGGAGATACCAATTTCAGGGGCAGGGGCGATGCCGTCAACGTCGTTTACGAAATGAGCGGCGACGATACCGACGCTCACGGTTTTTCTTTCTCCTATCGTCACCCCTGGCTTGACAAAAAGGAAACCGCAATAGCCCTGCGTGTTTACAATCGTACTTACGAATACGACGATTACGACACGAAAGGAAATTTGAAGGAAGAATATATGCGCAAGTATTCCGGCGGAGAAATTACCCTGAGCCGTCCGATGAGCGAATACTCGACGAATTACATAACTTTCCGGAACAGAAAAGATAAATATGTAAAGCACGTTTCAAACGGTAACGCCGGCGACAGAAGCGGTCTTGCCGGACTTGATTGGCGCAAAAAGAATTTCGGAACGACGCGCAGCATAACTTTGGAACACGTTACGGATACCCGCGATAATATTTACAACCCGACGACCGGCGGCAGAGTAAGTTTGACCGGCGAATTTGGCGGAGTTTTGGGCGGAGATTTCGACTTCCAAAAATATTCGATCGAACATCAATTCTATCGTCTTGCCGGCAATCATGATCAAGTTTGGTCTTTGCGCGGTCAGTACGGTGTGGGGCACGGCGATTTGACGGAATTTAACCAATTCCGAATGGGCGGTCAATCAAGTTTGCGCGGTTATCGTGAAGATCAGTTCAGAGGCAACCGTATGATTTTGGGAACTCTCGAATATCGTTTCCCGCTTGCAAAAAAAGTTCAGGGTGCGATCTTTACGGATTGGGGCGGAACTTGGGACAGCGGCTTTGCTCCGAAAAAAATCAACGGCAGTGCCGGTGTCGGTATTGCGTTGAATACTCCGCTCGGCCCGTTGCGTTTGGATTACGGTCGCGGCAGACAGGGCGGACGAATCCACTTCAGCGTGGGCGGCGCATTCTGATTTTTCCCGGTGCCGGGAGGGGGAATAAATTTTGAGTAATTTTGAAACGATTGCGGCGAATCCGACAAGCATTTTCGCACTTATCGGAGTATTGATTTTAATATTTTTCGTTCTTTACATTCGCAAGATGAAATTCACCACAAAAATTCTTGTCCACATTTCAATGATGCTCGCCCTTGCAATAATTCTCAATGCAATTCGGATATATCATTTTCCGCAGGGAGGATCCGTCACACCCGGCGGAATGATCCCCCTGCTGTTGATTTCGTTTCGTTACGGCGCGGGAGTCGGCACATTGACCGGATTTTTGTTCGGATTGATGAATTTGATTCAAGATCCGTTTATCGTTCACCCCGTTCAAGTTCTGTTTGATTATCCGTTGCCGTTTATGTCAATGGGAATTGCCGGATTGGGAATTTTTGCCGGGCGCAAATTTTTGGGAACGATTGCGGCATTTTTGGGGCGGTTTGTTTTTCACTTCATGTCCGGAATCATATTTTTCGCAAATTATGCTCCGCCGGAAATGTCGCCGGCATATTATTCGCTGACGGTCAACGGAATGATGGTCGGCGCGGAAGTCGTAATTTGTTTGATAATCTTGAAAGTTTTGCCGCTTGAAAGAATTTTGGCGGCTATGAAATAAAAGCACCGAAAAAACCGATGTTGTTTTTCAACATCGGTTTTTGATTTATTGTTTAATCCGAAAGTTTCAAGCGGCCTCTTCCCTCAAAACGTAGCGGGTGTACATGGGAATTTTTTCGATTGTCTTGTCAAGGCGGGGATTTTTGCGCCAACTTCTGAAATTGAGAAGTTCATTCTCGGAACGTCCGCCCTGAAAGAATTGCCAAACGCCTTTTGAAAAATTTTGAGTGAACAGGTAATATCTTTTTCCGCCGGCGATAAGGTAAAAATGAAGTTTTTCCCGGGTCTTGTTTACCAAAATTTTGTTTTTCAAAATAATCTCCTCCTTAAAATTTTTTATCAACTTATCTTGAGCGCATTTTAAATTAAACTCCCGCCGCCTGTCCATACCTTGCGCCGATTCTTAATCCGTTCGTAAACATTTTTAATTTCGTTTTAAAATTTTTCGGACGTTTTCAAAAAGGCAGGAAAATCGACGAATTGACAGAAAAAGACAGGAAAATTTTTTGACTTTGAAGGGGGACGCGGTATGCAGACCGATCGATTCGATATTTTGACCGGGTTGCCGAACATTACACAATTTCGCGTTCTTGCACAAAAAGTTTTGGAAGACGCAGCGGCACTCGAAAAAGGTCTCGTCTTTATTTATTTTGACATAAAAAATTTTCGTGCCTTCAATTATCGTTACGGCTTTGACACCGGCGACAAACTTTTGATTTATGCCGGCAACGTCATCAAAAATGTTTTCCCGGAGTTTTGCGTTTCGCGTTTTGCCGACGACAAATTTTTCGTCCTTGCTTACGATGACGAAATTGAAAGGCGTGTTAAATTCGTAAGAAACAAGGTTGCGAATTTTCAAAACATGGCGACCGTTGCAATTAAAGCGGGAATTTTTAAAGTGCCGCGAACCGGCGGCGTAAATTTTGTTCAGGCTTGCGATTACGCAAAACTTGCCTGCGAATCAATAAAAAACAAGACCGGCGAATTTTGGGGTTATTACAATGAAGAAATCGGTTATCGCGAAAGACTGCGCGAACACATTATAGAGGGGATCGACGACGCGACTCAAAACGAATATATCAGGGTTTTTTATCAGCCGATTGTTCATGTCGTCAGCCGCCGTATTTGCGGATATGAGGCGCTTGCCCGCTGGGACGATCCGGAATTCGGTTTTCTTTCTCCCGCGGATTTTATAGGAGTTTTGGAAAATTCCCGGCTGATCCACCGGCTTGACATTTATATGCTCCGGAAAATCTGCTCCGATATGAAAAAATGTATCGAGCGCGGTTGGTCGATTGTTCCGGTATCAATGAATTTGAGTGCGCTTGATTTTCAAATGGTGAATATGCCCTTTATCGCGTCCGATGCATTGAAGTCTGACAACCTTCCGAAAAATCTCCTGAATATCGAAATTACCGAAAGCGCGCTCGGCGACGGTCACAAAGACATTCACGAAACACTTGAACAGTTCCGGAAAAACGGCTTTGAAATTTGGCTGGACAATTTCGGCAGCAAATATTCTTCGCTTAATGTTTTGGAAGAAGTCGATGTTGACCTGCTTAAAATTGACATGCGCTTTTTGAAAAAATTTCACACGGAAACGCGCTCCCGGTCAATTCTCAAAAACATAATGAACATGGCAAAGGAATTGGAGATTCACACGCTGATGGAAGGCGTTGAAGATGAGGAAGTTTTGGAATTTTTGAGGCAGACCGGTTGCGAAAAGGCGCAGGGGTGGCTTTTCGGAAGACCGATGCCCTTTGAAAATTTGGATCATACCGGACAAAATGCGGAAGAAGTTCACGAACGCGAATATTACGATGCAATCGGGCGGGTAAATCTTTTGTCGCAAACTCCTTTCAGAACCGGTCATTCCGCAAAAAGTACCGGTGAGGACACTCCGGAAATTATCCGGGAAGAAAACAAAGCCGCCGGGAAATTCACCGATCCGGCAACTCTTGATTTTATGCTGAACGGTTTGCCGCTTGCAATCGCCGAATTTGACGGCAGGAAATTCAAATTTTTGATGTCGAACAAAATTTTCCGGGAAATTGTGAAAAATTTGGGTGTCGGAGAAAAAACTTCTCCCGACGAAATTTTCAACAATTTCTCTCTGCAATTTACCGTCAAAGTCCACAGTACCGCCCGTCAATGTGTAAAAAACGGCAGTGAGGGAATTTTGGATTTTGTCACCGGTGAAGGGTTCAACAAAATTCGACTTCGTTGCATTGCTTACAACCGGCACAAAAAGACCGCCGCACTTTTGGCGGTGATCGAACAGTTCGGAGAAAATCCCGCCGTCAAAAAGGAACGCCGGCGGGATATTGCGCTCAGATTTTTGTATACGCTTTACAGCCGGATTGACGTTTTCAAACGGGACGGATCCGAAGTTGACAACATTTATTTAAATTCTTCCCGTTATCGCGAAAGTTTTGTAAAAGATTCGATGGACAAGTCAATCGAGAATTTTGCGGAACTCAATATTTATTCGGAAGACCGGGAAAAATTCAAAGAGTTTTATGATTTTTCCACGATTGACGGCAGACTTGCGGAAGTCGGCGGAAATCATGTTGTCGACTATTTCCGGACAAGGGACGACCGGCATAATTACACATGGCAGATGTATGTTTTGATCCCGCTGATTTACAACGGCGAAAAATATTTTTTGAGTTGCGTAAGAAGTATTGATGCCGAGAGGACGCGCAGTTTGCCGGAAATTGACAAAATGGGAACGGAATATTACGACATGCCCGGAAATCCGGTTTTCCTTTTGCTTGCAAGCCGCGCTTTTACTTCAACTCTGGGTTACGGCTCTTTCAATCAATTTTTGGACAATTCCCTTTACATTGAAGCAAACATTTCCGCAAACCGGATTTTGTATATTCATTTGGGGCAGCAGGGCATTGTCAGCAGTTTCAATTATTCCGCAATGACTTACGGCGAAATTATTCAAGATATGATTTTGAATACCGTCATTCCGGCGGATCACAATCGAATTGAAAAATTTTTCTCACGCGGCAGATTGATGGTCGATTACAAAGCCGGAAAAGGTGCCGGAGAAACGGAATTTTTGCGCCGTCCGGATCCCGAAACAAAGCCGCGCTGGCTGCACACAATTTATCAGACAAGGGAATCGACGGAAACCGGCGACATTCATGCATATTTTTTGGCGTTTGACATTGACGCTTACCGCAGAACAAACGAATCAATGATTGAACTTATCGAGCGGGACAATTTGACCGGACTTTACAATCGCGGCACGGTCGTTTCAATGATCCACAAATATTTAAACAGTGAAGCCAGCAGAAGTGCGGCATTTATAATTTTGGATTTGGACAA
>CAJOPK010000091.1 GCA_905236255.1 uncultured Selenomonadaceae bacterium
AAAAGCCGCCGCGCTTGTTGCCGAAATCAAAAAAGACATTACGCCGATTGACGGACTTGTTGCATTTGCACATTCCGAAGATGCGGCAAAGATTTTCGGCGAAGGTGCCAAGGCTTTTGCGGCTCATGCGGACGAACTCAAAGCAAGCGGCGCAGAATATTGTGACTGCGGAGCGTGCGCTCCGGCGTGTGAGATTTTGAACAACAAGGACGCAATTCTTTAAAATTGAAAATTTTATTCGACAAAAAAAACCGGACGGTCAATCGACTGCCCGGTTTTTTTTGACGGCAAATGCAATTTAAAATCGCAGAATTGAGTCAGGATTATGAAAAACGATTTTAAATCAAGTCCGGCGAAATGTATGGGGACGGGTATATTTTTTACCGCTCGGTAAACGGAGTTTGGCTGACCGAAAAAAGTTCCTCCGAAATATTTAACCGAAATTTAATCTTCGATATTTTCTCCCCTGTATCTTGCAATCGCCGCACAATCTTTATCACCGCGTCCTGAAATCGTTATGACGATAATTTTGCCGGGCATTTCCGGAGCAATTTTTAAAACGTGTGCAACGGCATGAGCGGATTCTATTGCGGGAATAATTCCTTCCGTTCCGGAAAGATATTCAAATGCCCGAACGGCCTCTTCGTCGGTAACCGGAACATATTTCGCCCGACCCGAATCATGCAAATAAGCGTGTTCCGGTCCTATTCCGGGATAATCCAGACCGGCCGAAATCGAATAGACCGGAGCTATCCCGCCGTTCTCGTCCTGACAAAAATAACTTTTCATTCCGTGAAAAATTCCCGGTTTACCGGTGGCAATCGTTGCGGCGGTTTCCGGAGTATCAACCCCGCGCCCGGCCGCTTCGCAACCGATTAAAGCAACTTCCGGATTTTCGATAAAATGCCAAAAACTTCCGATCGCATTTGAGCCGCCGCCGACACAGGCAATTACCGCATCGGGCAACCGACCTTCTTTTTCCAAAATTTGAGATTTGATTTCGCGGGAAATGACCGCCTGAAAATCCCGGACAATCGTCGGAAAAGGATGAGGCCCCATTACCGACCCCAAACAATAATGAGTGTCGGCACTTCTGCGCGTCCATTCGCGAAAAGTTTCGGATACCGCATCTTTCAAAGTTGCCGTACCGCTTTTTACCGGAATGACCTCCGCCCCCAAAAGTTTCATCTTGTAAACATTTAAGGCTTGCCGGCGGGTATCTTCTTCCCCCATAAATACCACACATTCCATGCCCATAAGGGCGGCGGCGGTTGCCGTTGCGACCCCGTGCTGACCGGCTCCGGTTTCCGCAATAAGCCGGGTTTTGCCCATTTTTTTTGCAAGCAAGGCCTGCCCCAAAACATTATTGATTTTATGCGCGCCGGTGTGGTTCAAATCTTCCCGCTTGAGATAGATTTTTGCGCCGCCGAGATCTTCGGTCATTTTTTTTGCAAAGTACAAGCGGGAAGGTCTGCCTGCATATTCGTTGAAAAGATTTTCAAGTTCCCGGTTAAAATCTTCGTCATCTTTGAATTTATTGTAAGCCTTTTCAAGTTCGGCAACCGTATTCATCAAAGTTTCCGGAATGTATTGACCACCGTGTATTCCGAAACGTCCTTTTTTTGTCATCTCAATTCACTCCCAAAATTTTCAGAGCATAAAATCCGACTTGAAAGCGACAACCGCCTCACCGACAATTTTTACATTTTCCGCCTTGCCGCCGGAAATTTCCGCAATAACTTTCATTTCGCCGGCACGATTTATTTTTTCGCCCTGAATAATCTTAAATTCAAGCCGATTGTCTTTTTCAAATTCCCGGCAAATTCCGAAATTTACGAAATAACTTCCGATACCGCCGTTTGCAATTCCGGTAACCGGATCTTCCGCAATTCCCCAAGCCGGAGCAAACATTCTGCCGTGTACAAAAATTTCTTCGCCCGGATTTAAAGTGAAAACATAAAAGCCGTTGCGATTGATTTTTGAACTTATTTTTTCAAGCGCGGAAAAATCCGGCTGAATGTTGTTCAAAAGGTCATTTGATTTTATCCCGACAAATGCAATTTTGTTGTCGGCACCGGCAACCGGGCAATTTTCGTTAAAATCAGCCGGCGAAATTTTAAGGGCATCGGCAATTTCCCGGACAAGTTCCGGCGGATAAGGTTCATCAATTTTGATATTGCCCTGCGACATGACGATCGAAAAATTTCCGTTTTTTTCGACAACGTCAACCGGCAAAATCCCCGCCTTTGTCTTTTGAAAATTTCTTCCGATTTTTGCGTCGCCTTCCAAAGCCCGGACAAAATGTGTTGCGATTGTGGCATGACCGCAAAGATTTATTTCTGTCGTCGGTGTAAAAAATCTTACTTCAATATCATAATCCGGCGAATCGGATTTAAAGACAAAGGCGGTTTCGGAATTGTTCATTTCGCGTGCAATTTTTTGCATTTGATTTTCGGCAAGACCGTCGGCATTGGGAACTACTCCCGCCGGATTTCCGCCGAAAATTTTTTTCGTAAAAGCATCAACCTGATACAGTCTGTAAAGTTTCATCAACTTCGCACCTTTCGCACAAAATTTTTCATCTTTTCAAAATTCTTTATCCCTCCGGTTTCGATCCCGGAACTGACATCGACGGCGTAAGGATTTAAAATTTTTATTGCATCGGAAACATTTTCCGAATTTAAGCCGCCCGCCAAAAAGTAAGGACGATCAAAATTTTTCAAAATCCGCCAATCGAAAATTTTTCCGGTGCCGGCACCGGAATCAAGCAAAATCATATCGGCAAAACTTTTTTCCGCGTCTTTCAAGTCGTCCGGACTTTGAATTTTGAACGCTTGAATTATTTTTTTGTCGGTCAAATCCCGGAGTTTTGAAATATAAATTTTATCCTCCGTTCCGTGCAGTTGAATCAAGTCGATAATTCCGGCGTTTGAAATTTTCGCAACAACTTCCGGATTTTCGTTTACAAAAACCCCGACCGCCGGAATTTCCGGATTGAGTTTCGATTTCAAGAATTTTGCTTTTTCCGGTGTAACGAATCTTTTGCTTTTTTCGGCGAAAACGAATCCGATAAAATCCGGCTTGAGTTCGTTTGCAAATTGAATATCTTCCGGGCGGGTCAATCCGCAAAATTTTATTTTCAACCTTTCCACCTTCCAAGCAATTCCGGCCGGCGCATAAAAGTTTCCCCGATTAAAACAGCATCCGCTCCGATTTTTTTCAAAAGTTCAATATCTTCAAAATCTTTTACGCCGCTTTCCGCAACATAAATTTTTCCCGGCGGAATGAGTTTCCGAAGTCTTTCGGCATTTGAAAAGTCAACCGAAAAATCTTTCAAGTTTCGATTGTTTACGCCGATAATTTCGGC
>CAJOPK010000092.1 GCA_905236255.1 uncultured Selenomonadaceae bacterium
ATTCCTTAAGGAAGGGGGCGAATGTCATGCCGACGATTGATACGACAGTGCGACAAAGCG
Organism: uncultured Selenomonadaceae bacterium; assembly: GCA_905236255.1. Taxonomy (GTDB): domain Bacteria; phylum Bacillota; class Negativicutes; order Selenomonadales; family Selenomonadaceae; genus Quinella. The sequence goes on from CAJOPK010000092.1 coordinate 61, forward strand.
AAATGATTATGCAGGTCGCCAACAAATATTTCGGTTCGGATTGGGACGCTTACAAAAAGTCCTCGTTGATTGAGGACGCGCTGGAAACCAACGGCAACTTTATCGAGTACAATTTCGGCAATTTGACGAACACGTTGGAGAATTACAGGGAGGAGAAAGATTCTTTTGATGAGGAATTTGACGACAAAATTTCTTCCCTCAAAAAATCCTCCGACGATCTGAAAAAACTCGGCAAAGAGGGAGAAGTTGCCGAAGAAAACAAAGCAGCGGCAAGTACCGTTCAAAATACCAAACCCGACAGAGGCGCGGGTACTCTTTCGCAACTCACTCAATTTTTGACTGCGGAAGGGCCGCCGCCGCCCGTCGAAGCCCCCGGCGAAGTCGATTATACGCCGGAGGACGTGCCGGAAGATGTTCGTCAAAGTCTTTCGACGATAAAATCTTTCGTTCGCGATTACAATTCGACGGTTTCCTATTTGAACGACAAGCGCGACGTTTCAAATGATTTTTCGGCGTTGGCCGATTCTTTCGGCGGCGACAAAGACACGGAAAACTCTTTGAACGCTATCGGAATTACTGCGGACTCTTCCGGAAATTTGACGGTGACTTCCGGGACTTTGGCAAGGGTTCTGCAAGAAACTCCGAAAAAAGTTGATGATGCGCTCGGTGACGAAGGACTTGCGGGAAAACTCGACAGGCAAATAAATTTGGCCAATCACAATAAGGACAGACTTTTCCCTAACATCGCGAAATTTGCCGGCAGAGATTCCGCAGACAGTTCGGAGTCGCTCTATTCGATCAAAACCGGTGACACGGCAAAACATTACGAAAGACCGGAAGGAAAATTGTTGAGTATGTTTGCGTAATTTTTGAAAAATTGATGCGGTGAAAATAAAAAGAGGTTTCGATTCCCGGGACGGGGAGTTGAAACCTTTTTACTTTGTGCCGTCAGCTTTTTCTCCGGATTTTTTGACCGGCAAAGGAATTGTTTCCTTTAAAATTGCGTCGCTCATGCTGATTACCGTTGTAACTTTTTTAAGCTGAAATTTTTTTGCCGTAACAATCGCTATGGGATTTAAAGCCTTGACCATGTCATAATCTCCGACCTGCTGAAGTCGATTGATCTGAACTTGAAAGGCATCGTAACGATAATCTTCACGCTTTTTTAACCAATCCAAACCGGTAACAAGATTTTGCATCGTTATGCAATTTATTACGATTCTTCCGCCGGGTTTCATTTTGTTGTCAACGGAATTTAAAATCTCCGTTAATTTGCCGCCGCTGCCGCCGATCAACGCAACATCTATTCTCGGAACGCTTATCAGACCGGCGGGGGCTTCGGAATGAATGATTATTATGTTGTCTATGGAAAATTTTTCGGCATTCTGGGTAATAATATCGACGGCGGTTTCATCGCGATCTATTGCGAAAACATAGCCGCGTGCGGCAAGACGCGCCGCCTCAACGGAAAGGGAGCCCGTTCCCGCGCCTATATCGACGACAAAATCGGTTTCATTGATTTTTGCCTTTGCAAGCGTCAATATTCGTATTTCCTGTTTTGTCATCGGGACCTTACCGCGAATAAATTTCTCATCCTCAATTCCGATCATTAAGATTCCACCTTCACTCATGAATCTTTACACACATTCCTTTGCCCGAGTATCGGCAAAATAACCTGCAGACAACCAGATATCAAATTGGTTTTTTCTGCCAACATCGCAATTCCCCTGCAAGAAATTTTTGAAATATATGGAGTAAGTATTTTTGATTTATTCCGGCGTTTTTTCTTCCGGATTATTCGCGAAAACTTCAAAATCGTTTCCGTGTTCGTATCTAATACCTTTGCCGGAATTGTCCAAAACGTGTGCCGTCAAAAAAATCAAAAGTTCGGATTCGGATTTGCCTTTGCGGTGATTTTTGAAAAGCGCGCCCAAAATGGGAAGATCTCCCAAAAATGGAATTTTGTTGACGCTGTTTTCGTCCTCCGCACCGATAAGTCCGCCGATAATCATGGGTTCCCCGTTTTTTACGGTGACGGTGGTCGATGCCGAGCGCGTATTGAATTGATATGCCCGCAGACCCGGCACATATTGCGGCGTGCTGACTTCCGTATCAATCGTTGCGGTTATTGTCCCGTCGGAATTTATTCTCGGCGTATACTTCAAAATAATTCCGGCATCCCGGTATTCCATTGAAGTCGTCGTCGTTGAGTTTGTCGTTTGGAGGCGCGGAATCGGAACGGAACTGCCGATTTTTATTGTCGCCTCTCTTCCCTGAATTGTCGTTACATTCGGGCGGGAAAGAATTTTCGCTTTTCCGTCCGTCACCAGCGCATTTATTTTTGCACCGTAATACATTTCAAAGGGAACATTTTCCGGTCCGCGCCCGAATCTGATAATCCCGTAACCGGTATTGTCATTTGCGTTGCGCGTGTAATCGGAATTGTCATAGCGGGTTGTGCTGCCGTCGGTATTGACGGTTACATAACTGTCGTTGCTCCTGTCCGGATATTGCGGAATTTCCGACCACTTCCACTCAACGCCCAGATTTTTTGAGGCGGATTTGTTGATCGCCAAAATTTTTGCCTCGACCGAAACCTGTTTAAGTTCAACGTCAAGATTTTCCAAAAGTTTTTTGACCCGCTCGTATTCGGAGGAAGTACCGAAAAGAATTATCGCGTTGACTTCCGGATTGACGAAAACCCTTTCTTCACGGGAAATGTTTTTGTTGCGGGTTGAAATGTTGTCGCGAAATTTATCCCCGTCAAAATAATTGATTTTGTCGGTGTAAGTGCCGTCTTTGTTTCTCGTCCGGGTCACGTTGTTGGGAACGGTTTCGGTTTCCGCATCCAAAGACATTATCACCGCTTTTTTCAAAATTTCGGCATCTCCGTAGCGAACGGGCAAAAAATAAGTTTGCATAAAGGCGGCATTTTTAAAATTCGCCGTCAACATACACACGCCGGAATCTTCCACAAGTTTTAAATTTGCGGTTTTCGCGATAATATCCAAAACTTGAGGCGGCTCCAAATTTTCGACGGAAACGGAAATTTTCCCGACAACCGACTCGTCCACAGCAACATTCAATTTTCCGGCACGGGCGACCATCATTATTGCCGATCTTAAATCCGCATCGTGCAAATTTAAAGTCATGGGCGCGGCATCCGCGCCGGCGGCAAAAGAAAAAAGAATTGCCGAAATTATTGCGGAAAATTTTTTCATATCGCCCGGTTACCTCCGTTTAAAAATTTTTGCTTAAATTCTTGACCGCAAAAAAATTTCCTTTTGACATTTTTAAATCAAAAAGGGAAGTCGCAAAAACAACTCCCCTTGTAAACTTTCAAATTCAAAATCAGCCTTTTTTGTAACGCTTGTTGAATTTCTCGATACGACCGCCGGCTTTGACATCGCGACGGGCACCGGTGAAAAACGGATGGCATTTTGAGCAAACGTCAACGCGCAATTCCTGTTTTGTCGAACCGGTCTTGAAAGTATTTCCGCAACCGCAGGTAACGGTGGCTTCATAATATTTCGGATGAATTCCTTCTTTCATTTTTATCCACCTCACTTGAAAAATATAAACAGCTTGCGTATAATACAACCGTTTTTTCAAAATTGCAAGAAAAAAAAGGAGAATGACTTTTATGTTTGATGAATTTCATTGCAGTGTTTGCCGGAAAACGGTGAAAATGAAACACCGCTACGATCTTCCGATTTACGATCAAAATACGGGATTTGCCGTCTGCAAAGACTGTATCCGCAATATAAACAATTACCTTGACGAAGCGGAAAACGAAGAAAGAGTCGGTTTGGAAAAAGCCTTCAAAAAAGACCTCGAAAATGTTTTGAAAAAGAATAAGCCGCATGTCATCAAAGCCTATCTCGACGACTTTATCATTGAGCAGGAACGGGCGAAAAAAGTTCTTTCCGTTGCCGTTTACAATCATTACAAGCGCATGAAGTACGATCTGGATCATGATGGCGAAGGCGGCGACGATATAGAAAAATCCAACGTGATAATCATGGGGCCGACCGGTTGCGGCAAGACCGCGCTTTTGAGTCACCTTTCAAAACTTTTGGGTATTCCTTTTGCCGTCACCGATACTTCCACTTTGACGGAGGCCGGTTTTGTCGGTTCCGATGTCGAAGTCGCCGTCAGAAATTTGTATTATGCGGCGGGCGGCGATGCGGCGCGTGCCGAACACGGAATAATTTATCTTGACGAATTTGACAAGATTGCCCGGAAGTCCGGCGAAAACAATTCCATTACCGCAGATCCCG
>CAJOPK010000093.1 GCA_905236255.1 uncultured Selenomonadaceae bacterium
TCCAAAACCGTCATGTGAGGAAAAAGATTGAAACGCTGAAAAACCATTCCGACTTCTTCGCGAACTTTGTTTATGTTCGCCTCGCCGTCAAGCAAAATCCCGTCAACTTTGACCGTGCCGCCGGTCGGTTCTTCAAGATAATTCATACAGCGGAGCAAAGTCGATTTTCCGGATCCGGAAGGCCCGATAATTACGACAACTTCCCCCTCCTCAATATTCAAATCTATTCCCTTCAAAACTTCCAAATCGTCAAAAGATTTTTTCAGATCTTTAATTTCAATCATACTCATCCCAAAATTCCCCTTATCATTTATTTTGAAAGTACTTTTTCTGCCAACGATTTAATTTCCCTGCAAAAAAAAATTAAATACAGCGGTCGGACAAATTGACAATGTTCTTGAGCAGAATACGGGTGTTTCATAAAAAAAATAAAGTCCTTTCCAATTTCTCCGAAAGGACTTTTTCCACAATCCGAAAGTTCCTCAAAATCTTTGAAGAACTCTTTTTTATTTTCAAAATCAACAATTACGCCGGTCATTTTATGAAAGCGGCAAGCACGACCGCCGCCGCTCCAAAAGCTGCGGCAAGAGTAAAATTGTTTATTTGCGCGGCAAGACCGTCAAAACGCGAGTCAATTTTTTCATTCAAAGTGCGAATGTCGCTTTTTATTTCTTTGAGTTCATTTTCGTGCCGGGCAATGTCAGCCGCTCTTTGTTCGTCGCGAATACGCATTTCTTCTTTTAATGCCGCCGTTTCAGCCGCTCTTTGTTCGTCGCGAATACGCATTTCTTCTTTTAATGCCGCCGTTTCGACCGCTCTTTGTTCGTCGCGTTGACGCATTTCTTCTTTTAATGCTGCCGTTTCAGCCGCTCTTTGTTCGTCGCGAAGGCGCATCTCATTTGCAAAAGCCGTATTCGATTGACGAATCTCCCGCATGAAATACTCCAATCTCTCTTCGGAAGTCATGACAACCACTCCTCTTTTCCATTCTATAACAAAAGAGCAAACCCCGCAATCAAACCGGCGAACGATAATCTATTCAAACTTTTTCAAAGCAATACAGGCATTGTGACCGCCGAATCCGAAAGAATTTGAAATTGCAACTTTAACGTCACGTTGTGCAAATTTATTCGGAGTGTAATCAAGGTCAAGACCTTCGTCCGGAGTTTCGTAGTTGATCGTCGGCGGAATTACTCCGCGTTCAATCGTCAATGCGGTTGCAATCGCTTCAATGCCGCCTGCCGCGCCGAGCATGTGTCCGGTCATAGACTTGACTGAAGAAATTGCAAGTTTGTAAGCATGATCTCCGAAAGCGGATTTAATCGCTTTTGTTTCGCCGTCGTCGTTAAAATGCGTGGAAGTTCCGTGTGCGTTGATATAATCGACTTCTTCCGGCTTGAGTCCGGCATCTTTCAAAGCAAGGAGCATACATTTTGCCTGATATTCGCCGCCGGGCGCGGGAGTGGTGATGTGATAAGCATCGTCATTTCTGCCGTATCCGACGACTTCCGCATAAATATGCGCGCCGCGAGCCCGGGCGTGTTCCAAAGTTTCAAGCGCGACAATCCCGGCACCTTCACCCATTACAAAGCCGCTGCGGTTTTTGTCGAAAGGTCTGGACGCATGATGCGGATCGTCGTTATGATCCGTGCAAAGTGCCTTCATCGCCGCAAATCCCGAAACGCCCGCCGGAGATACCGCCGCTTCGGTTCCGCCGGCAAACATTATATCCGCGTCGCCGTATTGCAAAATTTTGAACGCATCTCCGATACTGTTTGTGCCGGAGGCGCAAGCGGTGACGACACAGGCTGAAGGCCCGTGCAATCCGAAAGCTATTGCAACCTGCCCCGCCGCCATATTGGCAATCATCATGGGAATAAAAAACGGACTTATTCTGGACGGTCCCTTTGCAAAAAGTTTTTCGTATTGGTTGTGCAAAGTTTCCATGCCGCCGATACCGGAGCCGATAAAAACTCCGGCACGATCTCCGTCAATTTTTTGTATGTCAATTCCGGCATCTTCGATCGCAAGTTTTGTGGCTGCCATCGCAAAGTGCGTGTAACGATCCATGCGCTTTGCTTCCTTCTTGTCGATATAATCTTCCGGGTTGAAATCTTTTACTTCGCCGGCAATTTGACAGGTGTAATCGGTCGCATCAAAGCGACTGATTTTTTCTATCCCGTTTTTCCCGGCTTTAAGTCCTTCAAAAAAATTTTCCTTGCCGATACCGATCGGAGTAATTGCCCCCAATCCGGTTATGACCACTCGATTTTTCAACATCAAGACCCCTTTCCGCTTTAATCGACCGCTTCCGCTTCACTTACAAGCCGGCGGAATATTTCTTTTACCGGCAAAATTTCCTTTATGCGCGGCATATATCCCCCCGTAAACACCAAGCCGGTCTCCAAATCGCCCTGTTGCGCTCTGGTTAATGCCCGGACTATGCAGAAATTGTGCTTGCAGGCTTTAAGGCATTTGTCGCAAACTTTGGGCGGCACCGGTCCTTCCATCACCAATTTTGAAAAAGGCGTTCTTACGGCGCGTCCGGGAAGTCCGACGGGGCTGTGAATTACCACAACGTCCTCCGGCTTGGACTTCAAATAATATTCCTTCAAACCGGGCGCGGCATTTGATTCTTCACTTGCCGCAAAACGGGATCCCAACTGAACGCCGTTTGCGCCCTTTCTTATCATTTCGACAATGTCTTTTCCGCTCAA
>CAJOPK010000094.1 GCA_905236255.1 uncultured Selenomonadaceae bacterium
ATAATACAGACCGTTCCGATAACCGGAGCGGTTTTAAATTGTCCGAAACCGGAGATGTCGAATCTGCACCGAAAAAATTTTTATCCGGGTTGGGAAGAAAACTTGCCAATCGTTTTAACTTACGCGGCGACAAAATAGTTACCGATATGCAACAGCTTGACGAATTGCGGGAAAAGCAGAAAAAGGCGGTTGATAAATATCTCAAAATTCGCGACGATAAATCAAAGTCGAAGGAAGAAAAAGCAGAGGCACGCGGCATACTTGACAAGGAACTTGAAGGCTTGAGCAAAATTCAAAAAGAAGATTTTATCCGAGCCCGTGAAAAAGGCGAAACTTATATCAGCGACCTTAACGGTCGTTTTTATATGCTGTGGGGACGTTCACCTTCGAGAATCGCGGAAAGATTGACGGCGTTCCGAAATTATTTCACTATGGCTGATACGGCGACGAATGAACTTGTCAAATATCGCAACTACTTTGCCAAAAAACTTTCCGAAGCGTTTAAAATTGCGGGGAATAAAGAAAATCGGACGGCGTTGTATTCCATACTTTGGGAAGGCGATGCCGAAAGTCGGGAGTACGGCAAACTTACACAAGCCGAACTTGACGCGATAAAAGCCCGAAATCCGGAAAATCTCACAAAGGCAATTCAAGACGCGAAAGTCGAAAAAATTTGCAAAGAAAAGGATTGCAACAAGGAAGTTGCCCGTGCTTATTTGCAAACCCGCAACCTTTTGAGTAAAGCCTTTAAAATGGTTGAGGACGCAATGCGGCGACCCGCACATAAAGCCGAATATTTGACGGCTGAAGAAATCGAAAAATTGAAAGAAAATAAATTCGTCAAGGATATTTCGATAAGTGAAAGGACTGATGAAAACGGCAAGCATTTGGTCAAATACACGGAGTACGAAACACGAAAACGTAAACTTTACAAAATCAGTGCTGAAGAATATCAAGCCCTTAACAACGACCCGGATATTCAGATCACTTACGAAAAATCCGGAATTTTGACGGATAAAGACGGCAAGAAAATCAAATTTTACAACGTGGAATTTAACGAAAGCGTCGGGCGAAATTTGAAACGTCGGGACGGATATATTCCGCACTTTTTCCACCAATACAATATAGTTGTGAAGAAAGACGGCAAGCCCGTCGATTCTTACGGGGATAAGGGAATTATCGGGAGCGGTGAAAGTTATCAAGACGCAATCAAACGTGCAAAGGATTGGCAGAAAAATTTCCCGCTTGCCGAAGGTGAAGAGATTTACATTTCGCCGCAGGTTTTTGATTTTAAATCCGTCGGAATGGACGAAAAGTCCTATTCGGTTGTAATGGGCGATAAAGATTTTGACGTTATGACGAAAAGAATTGCCAAAAGCAACGATATGACTTTGAAAAAAGTTGAGGCAATGCTCGGCGATTCCGTAAAACTTCGCAACCGTCACAGATTTTTCGACGTTTCGATTTTCAAAGACGGCTCAAAAGGTCACGAAGAAAATATGGAATGGACGTTGCGTCATTATTTCAACAGTGTTTCACGGTATTATGCAATGGAAACCGAATTTAAACCGAAAGCGATAAGTGCATTTGAAAGACAATTCGGAGCCTTTGACAAGGATTACAGCGGCAACGCACTTGCACAATACACGAAAGAATTTATCAACGACGTAAACGGAAATCCTTCACACTTGGAGCAAATGCTGAACGCCCTGCTTAATCGGTCAAAAATTTGGCGTACTTTTTTTGTTGCACATTACGGCGACCGTGCGGCAATTTCTTTGGTAAACGATATTACGTCAAAAGTTTCTTATCTGACGCTCGGAATGTTAAATGTATCTTCGGCGGTTTTGAATCTCACGCAGTTGATAAACACCGGCGGATATTTGGGCGGTTACGGAAGAATCGGAAAAACAATCGGACGGCTTGCGAAAAACGGATTGACTTACAAGGATATTCGGATTTTGGAAGAAACGGGCGTATTTAATGAGATAGGACTTGACACGGCGACAGGTTACGACCAATTAAGGGGCGGCGGTAGTACGCTTGATAAAATCGGGCAAAGTTCTATGTGGCTTTTCCAAAAAGTTGATTCCTGTTGTCGAATTGTTACGACGCTTGCGGCTCACGAACAAGCTATGGAAAGATTGAACAAAGAAAATCCGGATTTAAGTTTGAATCAAAAGAGAAAAAAAGCCGCCGAATTTGCAAAGGACATTAACCGAAAAGCCAATTTCGATTACGGCGTTGCGGACGCTCCGGGAATTTTCAGACGCGGAAGTGTTTTGAGTAAACTTTCCCTGCAGTTTATGAAATATCCGTTTAAACAAATGGAAATCGTTTGGAATATGATGCCGTTTTCCAAAAGTACAAATTTTGCACAAAAGGCGGCGTTTTGGTCAGTGTATTTCGCAACGGTCGGACTTCTTGGATTGATACCGGGCTTTGATTGGATAAATAAAAAACTCGGTGATTGGTTTCACATTTTCCCGCAAGATTTTATTCAAAAGACGGCTGTGCAAGGTGAGAAAATTTACGGTAAAGAAGTTGCCGATATGATTATGTACGGTGCATTTTCACATACATATTTTGGCGGTGTCGATATGTCGAAACGTGCCGGACTTGCGGGAATGGTTCCGCAGGAAATATCCGGTGCGGCAATTTCAAAATTGGTGCAACTTTTCTTTAACACTTTGGACGGCGAATATCTTGCAAATTTAAGAGTTATCAGTCCGGGAATGTACAATCTTTATGCGGCGATTCAAGGCGAAACTCACACAAAACGCGGTCGCCTTGATATGGAATATGATTCGGTCGGTGCGAGAGTTCGCAGGGCATTGGGCTTTAAATCTGCGGAAGAATCTTATGCGTCCGATATGCAACGCATTAAGTACGACGACGCGGAAGTTGTCAAACTCAAAAAGCAAGCGGCGGTTGACAGATATATCGAAGACCCGACACCCGAAAATCTTATTGCCGCGTACAAAATCGGCGTTACAAAACGAATGATAAAACAGGAAATGAAACGAAAGAAATCAACGCGACTTGAACGCACGAAGGCGGGAATGACAAAACAAGAACGCAAAGACCACGAATATTTGTTTGACTTTGCGGAAGATGATGACTGAAGGGAGTGAATTTTGTGAGATATATTCTGGACACGGGCGAATTTGTAAAACTTTCCGAAACCACGGGAACAGTGATGAATATCGGCGGCATAAAAATCGAATTGAGCAACACTGCCGAAAGGGGAACGGGGATAATCCTTGCCCCGCGAAAGAAAATCACAATCAAAGGGAACGTTTACGCGGCGCGTTCTGCCGAAAGTTCCGGAGTTGCCATTCTTGCAACGTTTGAGAGCGGCGGCGATTCCGGCGGTACAGATTCCGACGATGAACATTTTGACGACGACGATTTAAACAGCGTTTTCGACGATGACGAAACACCTTCCGGCGG
>CAJOPK010000095.1 GCA_905236255.1 uncultured Selenomonadaceae bacterium
AGTTTGCCGCATACCGATTACGCAATTTCCGCTTATTATTTGATTGCTCCGGCTGAGGCGGCAACCAATCTCGAAAGATATGACGGCGTAAGTTACGGCGCACGGGTAAACGGCGCGGACGTTGTGGAACTTATGACAAATACCCGGACGGAAAAATTCGGCGAAGAAGTCAAACGCAGAATCATTATCGGAAATTACGCACTTTCAGCCGGATATTACGACGCTTATTATTTGAAGGCTTTGAAAGTCCGGACTTTGATTCAAAAAGATTTTACCGACGCTTTCAAAGATGTTGACGTGATAATTGCACCGACCGCTCCGACTGCCGCCTTTAAAATCGGCGAAATGATTTCCGATCCCTTGAAAATGTATCTGCAGGACGTTTGCACCGTTCCCCTTAATCTTGCCGGACTTCCGGGCATTTCCGTTCCCTGCGGATTTACGAAGGACAATTTGCCTACAGGATTCCAAATTATCGGCAAGGCATTGGACGAAGAAACTTTGATAAGAGCGGCTTATACCTACGAACAAAGCCAAAATTTCTCGAATAGGATTGTCGATTGAAAGCGGTTAATGATTTTTTCGGGAGGAAGTTTTGACGGAAGAAATTTTAAAAAATGCCGTCGCCGAAATTCCGGAATTGCAATGGTTTCCGGGACACATGAAAAAGGCGGAAAGGCTGATACAAGAGAATTTGAAAATTGTCGATGCGGTCATTGAATTGATTGACGCAAGAATACCGGTTTCCGGCAGAAATCCCCTGCTCCGGGAATTGATCGGCGACAAACCTCGAATTATTGCCTTGACGAAATGCGATCTTGCCGACGAAAAAATTACAAAGATGTTCTTGGAAAAATTTCGCTCGGAAGGTTTTTCGGCTTTGGCGATTGACACGATTAAAGGTACCGGGATTAAAAATTTGATCTCCGCCGTAAAAAAATCTGCGGAGGCAAAAACTCACCGATTTGTAAATCGGGGGGCAAAACCGCGCTCGGCAAGGGTGATGATTGTCGGTATTCCGAATGTCGGGAAATCTTCACTGATAAACCGCCTTGCCGGAGTCAATCGCACAAAAATCGAAAATCGTCCGGGTGTCACCCGTGCAAAACAATGGATAAAAATTGCAGACGGCACGGATCTTTTGGATACGCCCGGAGTGCTTTGGAGCAAATTTGAAGATCCCGAAGTTGCGATAAAACTTGCCTGGACTTATGCGATAAACGACGAAATTTACGATCTTGAACCGTCGGTAAAACTTTTGCTTGAGTTTTTGGCAAAAAAATATCCCGCCGGACTTTGCGAAAGGTACAAAATTCAAATTTCGCCAAACGACGACGGGCGAAAAATTTTGGAAACGATAGCCGTAAAACGGGGCTGTATTCGCAAGGGCGGCGTTCCGGATATTGAAAAGACCACGCGAATGATTCTTTCGGAATTTCGTGCCGGAAAACTCGGTCGCGTAACTTTGGATGACTTATCGGATTGAGGAAGGAGTTTTTTTACATGGATTTGAAAACTTTGAAGGAAGAAAGTATTTTTGAAGTCGGCGGCGAAAACGTCAATTACGCTCAATACTTTGAAGGCACAAGCTACTTGAATATGCTGTCATTGGAAGGTGTTGTTATCGGTAACGTCACTTTTGAACCGGGCTGCAGAAATCATTGGCATATTCACAAAGCCGAAAAAGGCGGCGGTCAAATTTTGCTTGTGACGGCGGGGCGCGGTTTTTATCAGGAGTGGGGAAAACCCGCACGCGAATTGAAACCGGGTGATGTAGTAAATATTCCCGCAGGTGTCAAACATTGGCACGGCGCAGCAAAAGATTCGGCTTTTCAGCATTTGGCGATTGAAGTTCCGGGAGAAGGGACTTCAACGGAATGGTGTGAACCGGTTGATTAAGAAAATTTTTACCCGATTGACGAAAGTTGATCGGGATTTTTTTTACTCAAAAATTAAGATTTGATTAAAATTTGAGAAAAACTCTTGACAACCGGAGGGGGGAAGGGGCTATGATACACGCATCCTATTTTCCTGCGCCGCGATGCGCGGAATCGGGGCGTCGGTTAAAACGCAAGAAAATTGCGTCGGGTGTCGATTTTCGGGATTCGTGTCCCGAAAAAA
>CAJOPK010000096.1 GCA_905236255.1 uncultured Selenomonadaceae bacterium
AAAATTCAAATTTGTATCAACTTTTTTGTAAAGGGTTGACATATTTTAAAAGACCTCCATAAAATTTAGTTCCGGTTGTTATTCTGCCGCCGGAAAAATTTTCCTGCAAAACATTTCCGGCAACGATACCGGAACGGAGTAAAGCACCGTTCAATGCAACCGTTCAAGTTTTTCCGAGAGAGCAACCTGCGAAAATTTTTCGCCGGCATCGTAAAAAATTTTTGCAGAAATATTCACAACATTATTACGCTTTATGTTATAATCGGCGAAAATCCTTTGAAAGTTGGAATCAAAATGACTGAAGTAAACGTCAATCTCGGAGAAAACTCCTATACAATCAGCATAGGCAAAAATATTTTGGGCGGCGTTGCGGATTTTATTGCCGACGCGAACAAATTCGGTGATAAGGCTTTGATTGTCACCGACACAAACGCTTTCAAGTCGGGGACGAGTGATTTAATCGACGGTTTTGCGCGGCGAAAAATTATGTTTGAAGTTGCGACGATCCGTGCCGGCGAAACCTCAAAAAATTTGCGCGAAGCGGACGAACTCTATACCTGCGCGATTGAGTGCGGAATAGATCGGCACTCGTGCATAGTCGCGCTGGGCGGCGGCGTTGTCGGTGATCTTGCGGGTTTTGTTGCGGCAACTTTTATGCGCGGCGTTCCGTTTATTCAAATTCCGACAACTTTGCTTGCACAGGTCGATTCAAGTGTCGGCGGAAAAACCGGCGTAAATCATGAACTCGGAAAAAATTTGATCGGCGCGTTTCATCAACCGAAAGCGGTTTTTATCGACATTGCAAAACTCCGGTCTTTGCCGGATCGCGAAATCAAATCCGGACTCGGCGAAATTGTGAAATACGGAATAATTCGGGACGCGGAACTTTTCGCATATATGGAGGACAACGTCGAAAAAATTCTTGCCCGCGATGAAGATGTTTTGGAGCATCTGATTAAACGGTCTTGCGAAATTAAAGCCGAAATTGTTTCCAAAGACGAAAAGGAATCCGGCTTGCGCCGAATTTTGAATTTCGGTCACACTTTCGCCCATGCGATTGAAACGGAAACCGGTTACAGAAAATATCGTCACGGCGAAGCCGTCGCAATGGGAATCATAAGCGCGGCATTTATGGCAAGGGAACTCGGAAAAATTGATGAGGCGGATTTTCTCCGAATCGAAAATTTGATTGACCGTCTCGGAATGTTGACTCGTTGCGAAGATTGCGAAGTTGAAGATCTCTATTATGCGACCTTTCGCGACAAAAAAATTATCGGCGGAAAAATTCAATGGGTTCTGCCGACAAAAATCGGTCACGTCGAAACTTTTGTCGATATTTCCGAAAAACTTATCAAACAATCTTTTGCCGCCGTTCTCGATTGAAGGGAGATTTAAATTTTGCGGGTAAAAATTTCGGACGATTTCGACTTGATGAAAATCGTTGACAGCGGGCAATGTTTCCGCCCGAAAAAAATTGAAAACGGCAGCGTCAGATTTATTTCCGGCAAAAATTTCGTTTACATAAAACGAATTGACGAAGATATTTTTGATGTAAATTGTACGCCGGAAGAATGGAACGGATTTTGGAAAAATTATTTCGACCTTGAAACAAATTATTCCGAAATTCGCCGGAAGATTTATGATTTTGCCGCCGGTCGGAAGTGCGGCAATTTTTTAAAGGAAGTCACCGATTGCGGCGCGGGTATCCGGATTTTGAAACAGGAACCCTTTGAAATGCTTTTGAGTTTTATAATCAGCCAGCGAAAAAGTATTCCGTCAATCCGCAGTTCGGTTGAAAAAATAAGCAATTTTTTCGGGCGGGAAGTCGAAACGCCTTACGAAAAAATTCGACTTTTCCCCGCGCCGGAAGATTTTTCCGCCGGCTGTGCAAATTTGGAAAAATGCGGTCTTGCTTACCGTCAAAATTATTTGGAGGACGCGATAAAAAGAGTTTTGAGCTGTGAACTTGACCTTGAAAAAATTTCAAATTTGCCTGACGACGAACTTTTGACGGAACTCCAAAAAATTAAAGGTGTCGGCATGAAAGTCGCAAATTGTGTCGCGCTTTTTGCTTATCACCGGGTCGATTGTGCGCCGGTTGACGTTTGGATTAAGAGAGCGATTGATGAAGATTTTGACGGCGAAAACATTTTTGAGAAATTCGGCAAATATGCCGGCATACTTCAGCAATATGTTTTTTTCGGCAAGCGCACTCTTGCCGGGAAATGATTTTGTAATTTACGGAGAATTTTTTTGATGAACAAACCCGAACTTTTGGCACCCGCCGGAAATTTTGAAAAACTTCAAGCCGCTTTGATTTACGGGGCGGACGCGGTTTATCTCGGCGGGAAAAATTTTAATCTGCGCGCCGCCGGTGACAATTTCGACGAACCGGAACTTTTGAAGGCGGTTGAATTTACTCACAATCTCGGCAAAAAAATTTACGTCACGGTAAATATTTTCGCACATAATCCGGATTTTGACGCGCTTGCCGATTGGCTTAAATTTTTGGAAAGTGCCGGTGTCGATGCGGTTTTGGTTTCGGATCCCGGAATTTTTTCGTTGACAAAAGAACTCACAAATTTGGAGATTCACATAAGCACGCAGGCAAATGTTACAAATTATCGTGCGGCAAATTTTTGGCAAAAACTCGGAGCCGCCCGGATTGTTTTGGCAAGGGAATTGTCTTTTGCCGAAATTTCGGAAATCAAAAATCGCTGTCCGGCGGAACTTGAAATTTTTGTTCACGGAGCCATGTGTATTTCTTATTCCGGGCGTTGTTGGCTGTCGCATTACTTAACCGGTCGGGACGGGAATTTGGGGGAATGTACCCATTCCTGCCGCTGGAAATATAATCTTGTCGAAGAAAAGCGACCGGGAGAATTTTTTGAAGTCGGTGAAGATTCTCGCGGGGCTTATGTCATGAACTCGAAAGATTTATGTTTGTTGCCGCATTTGGATAAAATTATTTCCGCCGGCGTATCGTCTTTGAAAATTGAAGGCAGAATGAAAAGCGTAAATTATGTTGCCGGCGCGGTAAAAGTTTATCGGGCGGCGATCGATTCTTATTTTGAAAATCCGCAAGAGTTTAAGATTTTGCCGGAATGGATTGAAGAACTCGACAAAATTCCTCACAGACCTTACACGACCGGATTTTTTGTAAGTGACGGAGAGCCGACGGAAATTTACGAAACTTCAAAGCCGGAAAGAAAATCAAATTTTTTCGGCATTGTCCGGGAATTTGATTCGATAACTTCGACGGCTTTAATTGAACAGCGGGGAAAATTTGAAGTCGGTCAGACCGTCGAATTTTTTCAACCGCACGGCAAAACTTTTTCGCAGATTATAAATTTTATGACGGATATTGAAGGTAACGAAATTTCTTCGGCTCCTCATGCACAGCAGCTTGTAAAAATGAAAGTTGACGCGCCGGTTGAAATTTGGTCACTCATGCGCGGTTAAAATTTTTTCGGAGGTCTTTTTATGATTCACGTTTGTTACGGATTAAACGATAGAAGCGGCAAATATTCAAAATATGTCGGCACTTCGATTGCATCGATTTTTGAAAATACGATTTACCCGGTCACCGTTCACATTTTGCACGACAACACCTTGACGCAGAAAAACCGGGACAAGTTCAATATTCTTGCCGGCAAATACAATCGCTCGATTAAATTTTACAATGTTGATGAACTTTGCCCGGACAAAATCAAAATGTTGCA